>JAFZMV010000020.1 GCA_017553205.1 Selenomonadaceae bacterium
AAAACTTCTAACGCTTTTTACGCAAAGACCCAGCTTGGTTCTCGCTCAGTGCCTTCGCACGTTTTACGAAGTGTGCAAAATTTATCATGAAGTAGTTTTTGTGTCAATTCCTCTCCTGATTAAAATCCGAAGATTCCTTGATACAATTTTATTGAATTTTATTTTAAATTTTTTCTACGCCGAGAGAAATTTTTTCTCCGTTGATGTCCCATTCTTTTGAATCAGAATTTTTCTTGATAATTTCAGCAACTTTTTCATTTTCCGCCACAAAAATTTTAATTCTGTCAGTCACTTCAAAATTTGTTTTGAAAATTTATTTCATAAACGGAATTTCCAATTTTTCAAGAATTTTTTTAAACTCCGAAATTATATCTTCGTGACTGTGATTTTTTAATTCCAGCCAACAAATTCCTAAACTGTCCAACTGATTTTTATTTTGCAAACTTAATGTGTCTGCCACAAAAATATCAGAATTTCTTGCAATAACTGCGTCTGCTGATTCCGGATTTCCTCCGCCCATCAATTTTACTTCGCAACGATATTCTTTCTTGCAGTACAATTTAAAATCAACTTCTCTGTCAAAATCTAAATTTCTGTCACGAACAAAATTTTCTGCATTGTAATTTTTTTCAGGAATTCCGCAAATTTTGCAAAGTTTTATCAAAAGCGGTTTTTCTACTCTTTTTCCAATCGCTGACCAAGCACCGCCACGCAATGCAATTTTTTTCGTCGCCAAAGCATTTAATACAAGCAAACTTTCCGATAAATTTAAATCTACCGAAACTCCATTTTTTGTAATTTTAATTTGAATATTTAAATCTCTCTCGCCGTCAACTTCCAACTGCTGAATTAAATTTTTCAGATAATCATAATTTTGTTTTGCAACGTCAATCACAATTTTTTTCGTCGTCGTGCCGCAAATGTTATGAATCGTTTTCAAATTTATTCCCGAAAAAATCGCAATATCGCTTTTATCAAAATTTTCTTCGTTCAAAAAATATTTTTTGTACCAATCCAAATTTATTTTTTCTTCATTAAGTTTCGCGTCAACAATTTTTTTGAAAAATTCCAGCGTAAAATCCAAAAATTTTACATTTATATCGTTCACGACTTCCTGCCGATAATCTTCGCCGTTAATCAACTTTTCAACTGTCGCATCAATAATTTTATTTTCAAAGCTGAACATAAATATTTCCTCCATTTATCAAATCACAATAAAATTCATTCTGCTCGCACAAAATCGGAATACGTTTCATTTCTATCGCAACTTCTCCAAAAGTTCCTGAACCTGCAAAAGGATCTAAAACAACATCGCCGCGGAATGAATAATATTTTAAAATTTTTCTGCAAAGTTCTTTCGGAAAAACTGCAGGGTGATTTTTATTTGCAGTCGGAGCAATGTACCAGCAATTTGAACTGTCAAAAATTTCATCGTTCGCAAAAGTTTTATCGTACATAGCAATATTTTTGTCCAATAAAAAATTACAATTTTTTCTGTAAACCATAATACTTTCGTTAATGCAATTCGGTTTGTAACTCAAAGGCATTTTTGTTTGCTGATAGCCGCCGTTTCGATTTTTTACCGAAGATTCCGGCTTAATCCATTGAATTTCATCAACAAAATAAAATCCTGATTCAGTCAAAATTTTGTGAAAATCAAAATGAATAGGATAACGAATACTTTCAAATTCTCTGCCGGGACGTTTAGAAATTACAGGAGAAACATTTATAATTATAAATCTGCCGTCCTCCAGAACTTCATGACAAATTTCCAAAGTTTTTTTCATATCAGTCAAATAATCTTTGTATGAATGATAATTTGAATAAATTTTTGCATTGTAATAAGGCGGCGAAGTAAAAATAAGTTGAACAGAATTTTTTTCAATTTTTTTTAAAGTTTCAACATTATTTCCACGCAACAAAATCGGCTTGGAATATTTTTTCTCACGCAAAATTTTTCTTGAATGAGTTTGCTTGTAAAAAAAATAATCGTGCATTTTATTTAAAACTTCATTGTTGAAAAAATTTTTAATTTCTTCACCGAGATTTTTAAAATTTTCATCAGTCCGACCTTTATAAAGGCAAGTCCTGTACATTTGATAAACCAAATCCATAAATCCGCAGTTGTAAACATTATTTTTTATGAAGTCGAAAATTTTTTGATTATTATTTTGTCTGCCGATTGAAGAAACAATTTCGCGTTTAACTTCAATATCGGTGACTGCGGGAAAAAATTCAAGCAGTTTTTTCAAATTTTCTTCACTGCGATTAAGACCGAGATTTTTTATTTCAGTTACAGAATGTTTTTTTTCGCCTTCAAATAAGGAAATATTTTCCAAAATTTCACCTCCGTAAAAATTTTCTTCATTATAGCAAAAAAAATAGCCCGAAGGCTAAAAAATTTTTTACGAAGATTTATTTTAAATTTTTTCTACGCCGAGAGAAATTTTTTCGCCGTTAATGTCCCAATCTTTTGAATCAGAAATTTTTTCAAAAATAATTTCGTCGGCAAGCGTGATATTTTTTATTTCGTCAGAATTTTTCTTGATAATTTCGGCAACTTTTTCATTGTCCGCCGCAAAAATTTTAATTCTGTCAGTCACTTCAAAATTTGAATCGCGACGCATTGTCTGAACTTTGCTGATAATTTCTCTGACAAAACCTTCCTCAATCAATTCCGGAGTGAGTTCTGTAGAAAGTGCAACAGAAATTTCGTTATCGCTCTGGCAATTATATTTTTCGCTTTGAGTGATAGAAATTTCAATATCTTCAGCCGTCAAAATAATTTCTTCGCCTTCGACAGAAATTTTTAATTCGCCTGTCTTATCGAGTTCAATTTTTGCAGCCGCACCGTTCAAATTTTCCAAAATATTTTTGACCGCAGAAATTTTTTTGCCGACTTTTTTGCCGAGAACTCTAAAATTCGGCTTGATATTATATTTTACAAATTCTTCCATGTTGTCTTTAAATTCGACGGATTTAACATTTAATTCGTCCTCAATAATTTCAACAAAAAATTCAGGAAGAATTTCAGGGGCTTTCACAAACATTTTTGCAACGGGCTGACGATTTTTAATATTTGCGGAATTTCTTGCAGCACGACCAAGCACGACAATTTTTAAAACTTCGTCCATATTTTTCTCAAGTTTCACATCAATTAAATTTTCGTCGGCAGTCGGGAAGTCGCAAAGATGAACAGATTCTGGAGCAGTTTTATTAATCGAGCAGACTAAATTTCTATAAATATTTTCCGTAATGAAAGGAATCATCGGAGCAGAAATTTTTGCGAAATTTACAAGAGCAGTATACAAAGTCATGTAAGCGTTAATTTTATCCTGCTCCATGCCTTTTGCCCAAAATCTTGAACGATTTCTGCGGACGTACCAATTAGAAAGTTCATCAATGAAACTTTGTAAAGCCTTTGCAGTTTCGGGAACTTTATAAGCCGCCAAACTTTCATCAACAGTTTTAATTACGGAATTTAAACGCGACAAACACCATTTATCCATGACGGAAAGTTTTTCATAGTCAAGTTGATATTTTGTTGCGTCGAAGTTGTCAATATTCGCATAGAGGACAAAAAATGCGTAAGTATTCCACAAAGTTCCCAAAAATTTTCTCTGACCTTCAACAACTGCATCGTCATGAAAACGATTCGGCAACCAAGGAGCGGAATTTTCATAGAAATACCAACGAATTGCATCAGCACCATGTTTTTTCAAAGTTTCCATCGGTGCAACTGCATTTCCTTTTGACTTCGACATTTTTTGACCGTCTTTGTCAAGAACCAAACCTAAAACAATTACATTTTCAAAAGAAGTTTCATCAAAAAGCAAAGTTGAAATCGCGAGCAAAGAATAAAACCAGCCGCGAGTCTGATCTACTGCCTCACTGATAAAATCTGCAGGAAAATGATCTTCAAAAATTTTTCTGTTTTCAAAAGGATAATGCCACTGAGCAAAAGGCATTGCACCAGAATCAAACCAACAATCAATAACTTCAGGGACTCTGTGCATTTCTCCGCCGCATTTTTCGCAAGTAAAAGTTACGTTATCAATATACGGACGGTGCAATTCAATATCGTCGGGGCAATTTTTCGACAAAGATTTTAATTCTTCAATCGAGCCGATCGAATGTTGATGACCGCAAGAACATTCCCAAATATTTAAAGGAGTTCCCCAGTATCTGTTGCGAGAAATTCCCCAGTCTTGAACATGTTCCAGCCAGTCGCCAAAACGTCCGGTGCCGATTGTCGGAGGAATCCAATTTATTTTTGAATTATTTTTCAATAAATTTTCTTTAACTGCCGTCATTTTGATAAACCAAGATTCACGAGCATAATAAATCAGCGGAGTATCACATCTCCAGCAATGCGGATAACTGTGTTCAAAAACGGGAGCTTTAAAAAGTTTCCCGGATTTTTTCAAGTCGTCCAAAATAATCGGGTCGGCATCTTTAACAAAAGTTCCTTCCCAATAAGTTTCTTTCGTCATGTTTCCTTTGCCGTCAACAAACTGCACGAAAGGAGTATCATATTTTTTGCAAACTCTGTTATCATCTTCGCCGAAAGCGGGAGCACAGTGGACAATTCCCGTGCCGTCCTCTGTCGTAACATAATCATCACAAACAACGATGAAAACATTTTTCTTGCCCGACTTCGCAACAATTTCATCGGCAAAAGGATAGAGCGGCTCATATTTTTTAAATTCCAAGTCCGCACCTTTGAATTTTTGTAAAATTGTTTTTTCGCAGTCGAAATCTGCAAAAACTTTTTCGACTAATGCTTCCGCCAAAATATATTTTGTTCCGTCAACTTCAACTTTGACATAATCAACTTTCGGATTGACACACAAAACCAAATTTGAAGGCAGAGTCCAAGGCGTAGTTGTCCAAGCCAAATAAAATGCGTCATCGTCAACAGCTTTAAATTTCACGACTGCAGAGCGTTCTTTTAAATCTTTATACCCGAGTGAAACTTCATGACTTGAAAGCGGAGTTCCGCAACGAGGACAATACGGGACAACTTTATGACCTTTGTAAAGTAAATCTTTTTCCCAAATTTTTTTCAACGCCCACCATTCGGATTCAATATAATTATTTTCGTAGGTGATATAAGGATTTTCCATGTCAGCCCAAAAACCGACAACGCCGGAAAATTCTTCCCACATTTTTTTATATTTCCAAACAGATTCACGGCATTTTTTAATAAAAGGTTCAATGCCGTACGCCTCAATTTGTTCCTTGCCGTTAATTCCGATAAGTTTTTCAACTTCCAATTCAACAGGCAAACCATGAGTATCCCAGCCTGCTTTACGCAAAACTTTTTCGCCTTTCATGGAATGATAACGCGGGAACAAATCTTTGATAACGCGAGTCAAAACATGTCCGATATGCGGCTGACCGTTTGCAGTGGGCGGACCGTCATAAAAAGTAAAAATTTTTTTCCCGTCACGTTGACTGACAGCTTTTTCGGCAATTTTATTTTCTGCCCAAAAATTTTCAACTTCTTTTTCGCGGCTCGCAAAATTTAAATTTGTATCAACTTTTTTATACAAACTCATAAAAAAATAACACCTCGTATAATAGAATTGTTGATATTAACGTCCAAAAGACATGATATAATTATACAAAGATATTGTGGATTGGTTTTTGTCACCTATCGCTTTGCCTTTGCATCTTTATAGATGTGAACGTAAGAACACATACAGAATTTTCGTTTTCAGCTTGTCGCTCCTTCCAACGTCGCAATTCTCTTATCAAAAAGTCGTCGATGAGAACATACTTGTCGTCTAATTCTGTTTTCAACGTCGAGAAATAATATCCTCTTTTGCTGAGATAAACAATCTGCTTGTTCAAAGTTTTTTATCTAAGTCGATATCATTCCAAGTTAAGCCACACAATTCGCTGATTCTCATTCCTGTATGATACAAAATTAAAATTGGTATGTATTACTCCGTCGACAAAAAATGCAAAAAATATGGTAAAATGAAAATATGGAAAGAATGAATTTAAAAAAGACGATTATGCCTATCAAGTTCTGAAAAAATATCGGAAAAATGGAAACAATAAAAGCTGCAATCATAAAATACAAGCCGAACTATTTTAAATTGCCATATTCATTGTGGAGTCGGGAAGCAATTCAAGAATTCATAAAGCAAAAATATGGAATGGAAATGCCACTGACGACAATAACGAATTATCTGAGACGTTGGGGAATGACGTGTCAAAGACCGGCAAAGAGGGCTATAAAACAAAGTGCAACGGCAGTTAAAGAATTTCAAGAAGTCACATTTCCAGAAATTGTTTCAAAGGCAAAAAAAGAAGACGGAATGATTTTATTCGGCGATGAACGGACGAATATTTAAATAATATGTTGAAGAAAAATGTTCATTCGGGAGAACGCTACACGGTTCAAAAAATTTATTTGACTAGGGCGTGTTGGTAAAGTGCCGAAAATAAAAACATAAGCAATTTTTTTCTGATAAAATGTGTTTGTTAAAAATTCATCGGAAAGGAAATTGCTTATGTCGAACACATTTTATCAAG
>JAFZMV010000167.1 GCA_017553205.1 Selenomonadaceae bacterium
GATCGTCGAACGCACTTTTGCTTGGCTCAATAATTCTCGCCGTCTCAGCAAAGATTATGAAATTTTGGTTTCTTCTTCCGAAGCCATGATTAAGATTTCTAATTTTCATACTTTGCTCAAACGTTTATGAAGACAGCTTCTAAAACAAATTCTTCTGATGACGCAATCAAAATTGATTAAAGTTCAAGAAAATTTAACGGAAAATCAAAAATTACTTTCGGAAGCTGATAAAAAACTTCTCGCCTCTGAAAATCAAGCAAAAGAAAATGCTATGGATTTGGTAAAAATGCAGGCAGATTTAACAATTGAAAAATCCAAAAGAGAAATTGCCGAAGATAAAATTTCGGAAATCAAATATCAACTTGAGAAAATAAAAAATCGCGGACTGATTGACCGCATTTTTAATAATTTTTGATTCAGATTTTCAAAAATGTTATAATTTCAGCGAAGAGAGGTGATTTTTTGAAAAAACTTGAGCCAAAATATCTTGAGGCGTTAAAAAAATTTCGCTTGATTGACGATGCTTTTTTCTCCGCCTGTTTCGACAATAACGAAGCAGATGTTCAGTACATTTTGCGGATTATTTTGGAAAAGTCCGACCTTGAAGTTTTAAAAGTGCAGACGCAAAAGAGCGTGGAAAATATGTACGGCAGGTCAGTTCGTTTTGATGTTTTTGCCACTGATAAAGCCGGCAAACTCTACAACATTGAAATTCAAAGGTCAGATAGCGGAGCAGTTCCGACTCGTGCAAGATACAATTCCGCAATGCTCGACTATCACAAACTCAAGAAAAAAGCAAAATTTAATGAACTGACGGAAACTTTTGTAATATTCATCACGGAGCATGATGTGTTGAAAGACGGCGAGAAAATTTATCATATCGACAGAATAATTCGAGAAACGGGAAAACTTTTTGAAGATGGAACACACATTGTTTACGTCAATGGCAGCTATGAAGGCGAAGAGGGAAATCAGCTTGATGATTTGATACACGACTTCTTTTGTGAAAACCCTGCCGATATGCGTCATCGTCAACTTGCAGAGCGTGTAGAATTTTTGAAAGACAATAAACGAGGGGTGAGAAAATTGTGAAAATTTATCGAAGATTTGTTTGCTGATGAATTGGCTGAAGGAAAAAAAGAAGCGGCAGCGGAAAGTGAAAAAAAATCTAAACTTGAAGCTATAAAAAAAATGATGTTAAAATTGAGATTGTCGGCACGAGAAGCAATGGACGTTTTAGACATTCCTTCCGACAAACAAAAGGAATACCAAGCGTTAATTTGAGGAGTACGAAAAAAATTCTTTTGGCATTATTCTCGACTCTTCCAGTATTTCACTTATAATTGAACAGTACATCGAACAGCTTAAAAATTTTGAATCTTACATTGAAATTTTCGACACTGAAATTGCCAAAATTTACAACAGTTTTGACTGCCAACTTCACACCATTACCGGCACTGGCAACACTCTTGTCGCCGTCATTTTTTTTCTGAAATTGACGTTAAAAAGTTTGAATCGGTGTCGAAACTCGTTGCTTACGCAGGGCTTTATCCGAAAAATCGTCAGTCAGGCGAATCTATAAATTCAAAAAGTCTATTATCAAAACGTGGTTCTCCTTATCTGCGACGCTTTGTTTGTCTTGCTTATTTTGTTGCCTCTGCCAAATACGACGCTGTTCGACAATTGTACAAGGAAGTTTTCAAAAATATTTTTCGTGCAATGTATCAAAAGCAAAATTACAACATGATGATGGGGATTCATAATTAGGTAGTACTATTTTTGAAATTTTACTCTAAATAAAAGAACTCTCGTTACAAAAATTACTGTAACGGGAGTTCTTTCTTGCCAACCATAAAATTTTATTTTTCAGAATACGTCACAAAATTATTTTCTTGCACGAGATTTTCAAAATTTGTCGTAGAAATTTTTTCTAATGCAGTCGGCGTTGAGTAATTTTTCGTGATTTCTGAAATATTATCGGAAGTCACAAAATTATTTTCTTCCGCGAACCACAAATCGGAAACATTTGCAGTCACGTTTTTGTTGTAAGTTTTAGTAGTGGTTTTGCCTTTTGAATCGACAACAGAAATTTTTTGGTCTTTGCCGTTCTTCACAGTTATTGAACCGCTTCCGACCGTAAAAATAACATCTTTTCCGCTGACTTTAGTTTTGCTTATTGAACCCGAAGAAATTTTTATTTTGTCCTGTCTTGCCGTGTAATCGGTTATGATGTCTTTTCCGTCGCCTTTTGCATAAACAAAAATATCTTTTCCTTTTCCGCCCGTGAGAGTATCATTATCTGCACCGCCGACTAAAGTATCAACGCCGTTTCCGCCATTCAAATTGTCGTTGCCTTTTCCTCCAGTCAACGAATCATTTCCGTTTCCGCCGAGCAAAGTATCTTTCCCACTTCCTCCAATTAAAGTGTCTTTGCCTGAACTTCCTTGTAAAATTGTTGTCTTGCCGACATTTTTCAATTTTCCGCTACTTTGCAAAATAAATTTATAGCCGTCAGCTTTTACTGAAATCAAATTTTTTCCAATCGCATTTTTTGACAAAGTAACAGTTTTATTTTTCAGCGTCAAATTACTTGCCTTTGTTCCAGACTTCAATCCGCTTAAACTGATTAAAGTTTTTCCACCGCTTGCTTTTGTATAACTGACGGATTTTTTATCTTTGGAAAGTGTATAACCGGCAGAAATTCCTTTTGAAAGATACTTGGCTGTCGTACCATTGACTACAAATCTCGCTTTTGTGTTTTTGGGCGAAGAAACTCCAGATAATGCCAACGTATAATCTCCAGTGAGGGAAACTTTGCTTGTCCCCAATGCAGAAGATTTCAGCGTTATAACATTTCCGCTTAAAGAAAAATCAGCGACCGTTACTTTTGATTTTAAACCTGTGATTGTTGCTAAGGTTCGATTTGAATTTCCGTAAGTTGCAGTAGTTCCATTGATTGTCCAAACGGGTTCTACATAAGGAGTTCCTTCAATATTCAAGTTTTTATTTGCAGCATCAATAAAAGTTACGGTTTCGTTATCAAATTTCAAAACAACATTATTGCCAACATTTTCTCGTGTATATTCGACATTGACGATTTTAATCGTGTCATTTTCCGTTGCTCCGTAGATGGTATCGCTTCCGTTTCCGCCCGAATATGCGTAAACTTTCTTGCTTTCACCGTCTTCAGTGTAAACAGAATTGTAGCCCTCTCCGCCAATAATAGTATTATTGGCACAATAAGAGCCGCCCGTCAACGTAACCACGTTATATCCCGAACCCAGATTAATCATCGCATTACTTGCCGATTGAAGATGAACAGTATCATTGCCGTCCCCGCCGCAAATGGTGGTAGCTAACCCGGTATCTCTGATATAGTCATCACCTGCACCAGCATAAATCAAAGAATAGTTATTATCCGTCCATCCCCTGATGACATTGGTGATTTTATCATCACCGCTACCTGCGTAAATTGTAGAAAAACTTCCGCCGGCATTAAGAATTTCGTCATTACCAAGACCTGCATAAATCTGAGCGGACATAGCTGTTATATTGTTAATTGTATCATTTCCTGTGCTTCCCCTGAGAATTTGATTGCTAGTACTTCCTTCAACACTTACCGGAGTAGTACCAACCGTGCCATCATCAGTACCATTTCCTCCTACAGTTGGAAATTCGTCACCTGAGGATGGATCGTCTGTACTTCCGTCAATGTTAATTTTTTTGCCAACAGCATCCTTCAATGTAACAGCGTACGAACCAATGTTGATGACTATATCACTTCCGCTTGTCATTGTGGAATAACTGCTACTCGAAGTCTTAATTATGCTGTCATCACCAACACTATAAATAGTATCATTGCCGAAACCACAACGATAAATTTGTGCCTTCCCATTGCCGTTTATTACATTATTGTCTTCTCCTCCGCAAACAGTATTTCCGGAACCATAGCCGTTTATGTAAATTTTGTCATCTCCATAGCCGCCGTCAATATATGAATAGTCATTATCATGATAAACGATGTCACTACCGCTACCGCCATAAATAGTCACTCTGCTATTATTGCTGATTGTGTCGTCCCCGTCATCACCATAAATCTTTGAATAGTCATTATTCTGATTTGTAATTTGGTCGTTTCCATATCCCCCGTAAACATCGCTGGATCTGCCATAATTGTACAGAACATCATTTCCGTAACCGCCATAAATTTTAGAAAAACTTCCATGATTGTAAACAGTATCGTCGCCGTCGTCACCGTTGATATTTACACTGCCACCACTGTTGTTAATCATGTCATTTCCAAAACCTGCAAAAATCTTTGCCAGAGTACCACTATTGTAAATGTTATCATTGAAACTAGTACCATAAACGAAAGCACCCATTTTACTGTTAGTTATGTTTTGAAAAAGCTGAAGGTCAAAAACTAAACCTTTCACTATGAATCCCTCCTTGATACATAAACTATACCAGCACAATTTTCGTTAGTTTAGCAAAAAAAATTACCCACTGCAATATTTGAAAATTACAGTAAGCTGCTATTCATTTATGCTGAATTTTATTTTTCCGAATACGTCACAAAATTATTTTCCTGCGTCAGATTTTCAAAATTCGTTTCAGAAATTTTTTCCAATGCAGTCGGCGTTAAATTATCTTTCGTAATTTCAGAAAGATTATCCGACGAAACAAAATTGATTTCTTCCGCAAACCACAAATCAGAAACGTTTTTACTTGTGGATTTTGAATAAGTTTTTGTAGTAGTTTTTCCTGAAGAATCCTCTATCGTAATTTTTTTGCCCTTGCCGTTTTTCACTGTGATTGAACCGCTTCCAACTGTAAAAATAACATCTTTGCCGCTGACTTTAGTTTTGCTGATTGAACCCGAAGAAATTTTTATTTTGTCTTGTCCTGCCGCATAGTCGGTGATGACATCTTTTCCATCGCCTTTTGCATAAACAAAAATATCTTTGCCTTTTCCGCCCGTGAGAATATCATTACCCGCACCTCCGACCAAAGTATCAATGCCGTTGCCGCTATTCAAACTGTCGTTTCCTTTTCCACCGATTAACGAATCATTTCCATTTCCGCCGAGCAAAGTATCCGCACCAGTTCCACCGATTAAAGTGTCCTTGCCGGAACTTCCTTTAAAAATTGCGGTTTTGCCAGCGTTTTTCAATTTGCCGCCAGACTTCAAAACAAAAGTATATCCGTCACCGTTTGCAGAGATTATGTCTGTTCCGATAGAATTTTTTGACAAAGTGACAACTTTATTTTTCAGTGACAAATTATTTGCTTTTACTCCAAACTTCAAGCCGCTTAATTTCACAAGCGTATTGCCCGACTTCGCCGCAGTGTAACTGACAGATTTTTTGTCAGAAGATAATGTGTAATCTGCCGTTTTTCCTGCAGTTTTATATTCCGCATTCGTACCGCTTACAGAAAAACCTGCTTTTGTGATTTTGGATTTTGAAACATCGTTCGCCAACGCCAAAGTATAACCATTGGAAATTTCAACTTTACTCGTGCCAAGAGCCGCCGCTTTTAGTGTTACAGTTTTATTTTTCAAAGTTAAATTACTTGCGTCGGTGTTTTTCTTCAATCCGCTTACGTTAAATAAAGTTTCACCGCCACTTTCTGCCGAATAACTGATGGACTTCCCATTTGATGCAAGAGTATAACCCGCAGAAACTTTTTTGGATTTGTAAGTTGCAGTTGTGCCATTTACTGAGAATCCTGCTTTTGTTGTCACGGGTTTTTTGACATCATCAGCCAAAGCTAACTTATAACTGCCAGTAATTTTTACCGTTTCTGTACCAAGAGCAGCGGATTTCAATGTAACGATGTTTTCACTGAGTGAAATATTTGCTGCTTTTGTTCCTGACTTCAAGCCGGTAATGGTCGCCAATGTTTTATCGGAATTACCGTAGGTCGCTGTAGTACCGCTGATTGTCCATTTGTAACTACCGCCCGACGAACCACCGCCACCTGATGAACCACCACCACCTGATGAACTACCGCCCGACGAACCACCGCCACCTGATGAACCACCACCACCTGATGAACCACCGCCACCTGACGAACCACCACCACCTGATGAACCACCTCCGCCACCTGACGAACCACCGCCACCACCTGATGAATCTTCTCCGCCTGATAAGTCAAGTATTCCCTTGATGTTTATGTCAGTATTTGCCATATTCTTCAAAGTTATTCCACCTGTTCCAACGTTTACAATCAAGTCGTTTCCGTTAGTTACGGTAGAATACTTGGCACCAGTTACATTCAATGTGTCAGTGGAACCGAAGCCACTGACAATGTCATTACCATCGCCTAAAGTATATTGAATTAAATTGTTTGTTACATTCGATAAATTTAACAAATCATCTCCCTTGCCTGCCTTTATATAGGTTGAGTTACCAGTACTCTTGACAGTGTCATTACCTTCGCCGGCAATAATTGAAACATTTTCGCCGCTATTGTCTATTTCGTCGTCTCCAAGTTTTGAATTTATTGAGACCAAATTGCCGAAATTTTTAACTATATCTTTTCCTTCACCAGTTTCAATAGTTGAGTTTGCGGCACGATTATTTATCAAATCATCTCCTGAGTCGCTAAAAATTTTAACCTTCTCACCGTCAGTAGAAATTGTATCGTTTCCTTTTTTTGTCGAGATACACACTCCATTTCCTTTACTGTAGATATAATTATTGTCGTCAACGACAAAATCATCATCAGTTCCAGCAAGAATTGAAACTGAATTGGCATAATTTATAACATTGTCATTGCCAGCACCAGATTCTACCGTAACGTTTTCAGCAGTATTTGAAATTGAGTCATTTCCATAAGAAGAATTTATGAAAGTATTTGAGCCGCTATTAGTGATTGAATCTTCTCCACTACCTGTTTTAAGAGTTGATCCAATCCCAGAATTTTTCACTTGATTGTCATATTCACCAGTATAAAACGAACCATTGTCACCGGCATAAATTGAAACATTTTCACCACTATTTATCAGGACATTGTTTCCAGAATCAGCGTTTATCGTGACAGAATCCCCTGAATTATGGATGCTGTCCCTGCCTCCTCCCGCCTCAATCGTTGTATTCGTCGCCTGATTTATGATTGAATCGTTGCCTGAACCCGTAAATATTTTATTCCTATCTCCGCTCGCTTGAATTGTATCATTTCCGCGACTTTCCGCAGAAATAGTTACAAAATCGCCGCTACTGTAAATGAAATTATCTTCCCCGTATACATCAAATTCTTCTGTACCTGCAGAAATTGATACGTTATTACCTCCGGAATTTATAACGCTATTGTTGCCAGTATTTGCGTCTATTGTTACATTTGAGCCGCCATTTACAATAACATCATCATTTGTACTTGCACAAACAGTGACTTGATCTCCAGAATTAAAAATGTAATCGCTGTTATTATCGTTGGTTTCAATCAAAACGGAATCGCCAATATTTTCAATTTGTTCTTCTCCGACGCCACCGTCAATAGTGACATTCTCAACGTAATTTGTAAGTGTATCATTACCCGCACCTAAATAAAGTTTTGTATCTTTTCCGAAATTTTCAATTTTATCATTACCCTTGCCTGTATTTATTTCTGTAGAATCGCCAGCATTATCAATAACATTGTTTCCGTTGCCTGCTTCAATTAGTGCATGGTCTCCACTGTTGGAAATTAAATCACTGTCATTTCCTGCGTAAATTCTTACTGCATCTCCGCCACTGACAATATAATCTTCACCGCCTAATGTGGCATTTATTATGACTCCATTGGCATTATTTTTTATCGAATCATTGTTGTTACTTGATGTTAAAGAAGCTGAGTCGCCGAAATTATAGATTATGGCTTGGTCACTTTCGGAAGCGTCAATTACAACAAGTTTGCCGCCGAAATTTGCTATCATATCATTACCAAATCCTGAATTTATTGTCACGAAATCTGCTAAATTTTGAATGCTGTCATGACCACTGCCTGCTGTTATTTCTGTGTGAACTCCCGTATTGATAATTGAATCATTACCGAATTTAGAGTCGATAGTGGCATATTTACCTGTATTAAAAATTTTATCATCTTTATATCCGCCAATAATTTTGGCATTGATGCATTTGTTATGTGAATCTAAAGGTTTGTCCATAAGGTTACTGAGAAAATTTCCAATAGCTGTATTCAAACCCAACTGATAAAAGTTTTTTTCCATTTGGTTTCCAATAACGGAATTTAAAGCAAATACAGCACTGAGGGCAAAACCTAAAGGAGCAGTTACTGGGATGAAAGACAAAGCAAAACTTATAGCAGAAGTACCAAAGGCAAGTTTCGAAGTAACAGATTTATCTGTAATTTTTTCAAGACTAGCCGCCTGTTTTTTTAATTCATTCAAACTTTCCGATGAATAATTTTCCAACAAATCGTCTACAGCATAATTATAAAGTTTTTTCGATTCCTTAAGGGCTTTGTCTGCTATCAGCATCTGACAATAATTTATTATGCACCCCCATACACCAATTTTCTTACTCGTCATTGAGATTTCTGTTCTGAGTGATTCAAGTTTTGCAAAATCTACTTCTAACTCCGATGTCTTCAATTGAAAATGAATAGCTTCGTTAAACAATCCTGCTGAATTAATACTAAGGTCAACAACTGATAATCCCAATCCAATAAAGTCTAGTAGTGCCTTTTGATATGTACGGTTGAGTTTATCTGCTTTTTGAAGTTGCTTTTTTATTTCATCATCACTTGCACTATTATTTGAGGAAGTTCTCATCAAATTTCTCGAAGCGACCATAGCATTGTCGGAATTTGAATATTCATTGAGAAAACTGAGATACGGGCTGTCTGCTCCATATTCAAAAATGCTTCTTAAAGTTGCGTCATCAGAGAAAACATTTTCATAGAAATTTTGAATTTCAGATTCCAGTTGATCGAGGAAGGAATTAAAATCACTCTCGGATATTTGATTCTCTTCGTCGGTAAAATCAACACCGTTAAAAACAACACCTTCTACTTGACTGACATCAATGACGGAATTTTCGCCCTCGTTAATAATGAGTTTATACTCATCAGAATTTAAATTTTCATCGGCTCTTATTGTTGCTCCAGAACCATCATTCTTTAAAATTTGTTCTCCGTTCCCGAATATAAAAACAACATTTTCACCGTAATTTTCGATAGTTTTATTGCCGTCTCCTACCCTGATAGTAACGTTAGAATCTGCATTTTGAATGGTATCGTCGCCGTCGCCCAAATCTACAAAGAGAGAATTTGAAGTGCCGACTGTAGTTGGCAAGCTGTCGAAGGTTTCGGCAGTATCTGCCGCTACAGTAATATTTCCATTTGAAATTCTAATAAAATCACAGTTATCGCTCGCTTGGAGAGTTAAGTTTGTTCCTTCGTTTTTGATATTGGTATTTTCAAAATCAGCAAAAATTAAATTATTTCCGCCGTTATTTTTAACAATATCATTGCCGCCACCCGCATCAATCGTAACATAAGAACCAATATTTTCAATAGTATCATTAGAAAAACCAGTGTTGATTGTGACGTACTGACCTTCATTTTTAACAGAATCGCAGCCATATCCCAAATCGACTAATACATAATCTCCAGAATTTTCAACAGTTTCACTCAAAACTTGATAATCAAGATTTTCACATTCGTTACTTGAATCAATCGTTACATATTTGCCACTGTTACCAATCTTATTGCCATGATAGTCAACTTTTCTTACATCGTTGTGAATAATCACGTTAGATCCGTCATTAAAAATTGTGTCTTTTCCTGACCCAGATTCAATACTAGCGTATGAGGATCTATTCCAGATATAATCATCACCAAAATCTGCGTCAACAGTTACATATGAGGAATCAAAATCGAGATTTACAATATAATCATTTCCGTGACCGCTTTTGATTGTAACATTGTTGACAACGTTGTAATTTATAATTTCATCATTATCTTTGCCTGTATTAATTTTAATAAAATTGCCGCCATTCGTGTGAACGGTATTATTGCCATCGCCTGCATTTATTGTGATATAACTTCCTTCGTTTGTAACAGTATCGTTATCGTTTCCCAAATTAATCAACAGGTTATTTCCGCCGTTATTTGCGACCCAGCTGACTCCGTCAGTGCCATCAATCGTGACGTAATTGCTGTTAGAAATTCCAATTTCATTTACATCACTACCGGAGTAAATGTTTATGTTGTTCCCTTTAACTTGAGCAATTGTATCATTTCCGGCTCCACCAAAAATGGTAGAGTTTGCAACATAACTGTGAATAATGTCGTTGCCTGTTCCGCCGTCAATATAAAAATTTGAACCATCGTGAACATACATGTGATCATTGCCTGTTCCGCCAATAATTCTGACAGAATTTCCAGCAGCTTCGATATAATTGGTACTACTGTATACAGGTACAGTAAAATTATGTCGTCCGCTGTAAATTGAATCACGTCCTCCACAGACGCTGGTATTCACATCTCCGCTTGGATCGTACCAATATATGTTGAAACGCTGAAGTTCAAAAATTAAATTTCCCATCAAAACTCCCTCCTTCGTGCGACTTATCTCCGACAAGAAACAATTATTCACACACATATAACGGCTTAAAATTTTTTTCTGCAACTCTTTTTTTCAGATATTTTAGTCCGTCAAATAAAATCTGCGGTTTTATTTGCGTAATGCAATGCGGCTTATTTACAATTCTGCAACCGTAGGAATTATGAGATTTTTCTCTGCTGCATTCAGGCAACGCCCTTGTCGGACGAATTATTACATTTGGTACGCCATAAGGGTAATAAACCGAAATTGAATCTCCTGTCGTTAAAGGTAAATCTGCCGGATAACAATTTATTTCCATTACAGGACAATTTACAGCTGCAGCAAGATGTTTTGTACCAGTATCGTTGCCTACATAAGCGTTGCAAAGTTTTAATATCGCTGCACTCTGTCGATAGTTGATTTTATCTGTTAAATCCAAAATATTTTTGTCATAAATTTCAGGTATGATATTTTTCAAAATTTCAGCAGATTTCAAATCATTGTTACCGGCTCCCAAAATTGCAAAAGTTACATTTTTTTCTTCGGTTACAATCATTTCAATAAATTTCGCATATTTCTCAGGAGGATACATTTTTCTCTGATGACTTCCGCCCATACAAAGTGCATAAACTGGTCGCCCAACATTTTCGAGCAACGATTGAGCCACTGTCATTTCAAGTGGACTGTACCAAACTTCTAAACCACGATTACTGATAGGAGTGTGCAAAAAAATTTCTAGCATGTGAAATGCCATATCCACGCGATGGCAATGATATTTTGGACGAGAAATACAATATGTAGAAAATTTTGCAGTATTTTTAAAGTTAAAAAATTTTACATTGCTGAAACTTCTTTCGTCAGTCTCATTTACATAAACATCAAGTGAAATTCTGATTCTTGCTCCGCTCATGTACATTAAAAGTTGACTTTCAGCAATGTAGGCAAGAGAGTAACAAACATCGAAATTCCTTTTGAGAAAAGATGATGCCAGCTCTATATAATCCTCGAACATCTCATGGAAGTTACTGTAGCTGAATTTTCCCTCATTCAAAATGATTTCGTCAACGTAAGGGCAAAATTCAGCCAAAACAGAAATATGCGATTTCACTAGTAAAACAATATAAGCATCGGGATAAATACGTCTGATTTCACGAATGACACCAGAACTTATTATAAAGTCTCCTGCACCGGCATCATGTAAAATCAAAATTTTTGTTTTGTGACGTTCCAAATAGCAGGTGATTTGAGATTGTCTTCGATAACCTGATTCACGGAATATTGGCTCCATCAGCTTTATAAATTCATCTATTTGAAAAAAATTTGTTGTTTTCACCCTTTCAGCACATTCACGAAAAGCACTTATGATTTTACTCGAATCATAAATCACAACCTGTTCCATAAATTTCAATCTCCGTAATATTTCCTGTATAATTTTTGCACTATTCGCTAAATTTACAATGAGTTCCTTTGTCTTTTGCAATAAAAGTTTTGAAAAAATAATCAGAATATTTGTCTATATCATTTGTAAAATAGTGAGAGCCATGTACTTATAGCAATTCCGCTAAATACGAAGATTAAAAATTTTTTGCAACAAACAACTGTGACATTTATTACTCCGGCAATAAAAAATACCAAAATCAAGCAACAAAGCAACCTTCGATGAAAGACAAATTTTCATGGAGAAACAAATTTGAAATTTTTTCAGGCTGATGTGAAATTTTGTTCATGAAAATCTGAGTCTTCTTTTCAAGTTGCTCTTTGGTGTGAGGAATTTTTCCCGAATGAACATCTTTCTTCAGCATATTGTTCAAATATTCATCTGGGTTGAGTTGAGGAGAATATGACGGAAAAAAGAAAAGTTCAATTCTGTTTTTGCGTTCCGCGACCCATTCGGCGACCATTTTTCCGTGATGAACTTTCAAATTGTCCAAAATCAGGAAAATTTTTCTGTTGTAACTTGAGATCAAACGTCCGAGAAATTCAATCAAAAGTTGTTGCGTCATGTTTTCGCGATAGCACATAAACTCGCAATGCCCCTGCCGACTTATTGCTGAAATCATATTGATTCTTTCTTTTTTGGCAGGCAAATTCACGACAGGAGCAACTCCCGCAGGTGAAAAACCGCGTTGATAATTTTCCTGATTGCAAATCCCTGTTTCATCACCGAATAAAATTAGTCCATTTTCTTTTTTTGCTTTTGAAACAATTTTCGGAAATGTGACTTCTTGAAATTCTTTAAATGCCGTTGCACTTTGTTTCGTCGCTCTCTTTGCAGGTCTTTGGCACGTCATTCCCCAGCGTTGCAAGTACAACGTAATTGTACGCAGCGGCATTTTTATTTTCAGTTTCAATTCAATCAATTCTTGGATTGCTTCGCGACTCCACAATGAATACGGCAATTTAAACTCGTCTGGGGTATGTTCTGTTATTGCTGTTCTTATCGATTCAGAAGCTGTCTTCATAAACGTTTGAGCAAAGTATGAAAATTAGAAATCTTAATCATGGCTTCGGAAGAAGAAACCAAAATTTCATAATCTTTGCTGAGACGGCGAGAATTATTGAGCCAAGCAAAAGTGCGTTCGACGATC
>JAFZMV010000168.1 GCA_017553205.1 Selenomonadaceae bacterium
GAGTTTTTTTATTTCCTCATGTAAAATGCACTCATACACTTTATTTTTTACAGGAGAATTTTTATGGCTGTTCGTTACTACGTCAGAGTTTCCACTTTTGAACAAAAAATCGACCGTCAACTCGTTGCCTACGATAAAGCAGATTTTATTTACATCGACAAAATGACTGGTGTTTCTCGTGATCGTCCCGAACTTAAACGTTTGCTCTCCGACCTTTGCGAAGGTGATATTGTTGTCGTGAAATCCGTTGACAGATTATCTCGTTCCACTCTCGACCTGCTCGAAATTTGCGAGAAAATTAAATCTGCCAACGCTCATTTAAAAATTCTTGATTTAAATATTGATTTGTCTTCTCCTATTGGCGAATGTGTTCTCACAATTCTTGGAGCCGTTGCTCAAATGGAACGTACAACTCTAAAAGAACGCACCAAAGAAGGTATCGCCATTGCTAAATCTCAAGGCAAATATACCGGCAGAAAAATTGGAGCTATCGCTTTGAACTCTCCAGATTCCATTGAAAGATTCAAAAGGCTTTATCGGGCAGGACTTTCAAAATCTGAACTTGCCAGAGAATTTAATGTCACTCGTCCCACTATTTACAACTGGATTAAAACTTTAAAACGTCGTCGTATTATCAAATAAATTTTTTAGGAGTTGATGATTTGCTTAACCGTTTCGATAACGCAAACACAAAATACAAAGATTCCGTCTTTCGAGATTATTTTAACGATTCTTTCAGACTTCTCAATTTGTGCAATTCTCTTTTGGACACCGACTACAAAGAATCTGACCTCGAAATTAACACTCTCGAAGCAAATTTTTTCAGCGGCTTAAAAAATGATATTTCCTGCAAACTCGGTGATAATTTTCTCGTTCTCATCGAACATCAGTCTTCAGTAAATGAAAATATGCCGTTTCGTTGTCTTACTTACGTTTCCGAACTTTTCAACAATCTTGTTCCGAAAAATGACGTTCTTTATCACAAAAATTTAATTCATTTTCCTGCTCCAAAGTTTTTTGTTTTCTATGACGGCGATGATTCTTCTGAACCTGTCAACAGAATCATGAAATTGTCGGACGCTTTCGGCGGTGATGCTTCATCTCTTGAACTCATTGTTCATTCAGTCAATATCAATCTCGGACTTCACGCCGAAGTTTTGCGTAAATGCAACTTTTTAAATCAATATTCAACTTTGATTTTTTACGTCAAACTTGGTTTAAAACAAAAAATGTCACGGCGTAATGCCATTATCATTGCCATAAATCGCTGTATTCAAGAAAATATTATGAAAGATTATTTAACTCAAAAACAAGAGGAGGTTTTTTCTATGCTCGACTTACAGTGGAATTTTGAGGACGCTAAAAAGGCTTGGTATGATGAAGGTCGTGAAGAAGAGCGAAATTCTATTGCTTTAAATTTACTTAATATGGGAATGACTTTGGAAAAAATTCAAGAGGTTACTACTCTCTCCATTGACAAAATCAAGGAACTTGCAAAAAATAAAATCGACAGCTGAAAAAACGACTTCCTAGAAAGCCCGTAGAGCGTCTTTTTGACCTCTCCGCAATACTTTATACCAAAATTCTTTTTAACACGCCTTAAATCGAAAATGTTTTATAAACCTTGATTTAACGCCACTTTTAGGACTTAAATGCACTAAAAAATCTCCGAAAAATTTCTTTCTCGGAGATTTTTTTTATTTCTAAAATTTTTTTATCTTCTGCCAATCCAACGGTCGATATATTCCCAAACTTGATTGTGATTATATGTTCCGCCTTGAATGTAATATTTATTTGCTGTCATATAACCGTGATGAAGTTCAACGCCGATTCCGAACTGGCTGAAAACATTTTTAAGTTCATCGTCGCTTACATCTGCACTGCGAAGGTATCCGCGTTCTGCGAAAAATCTTTTATCTTCTTTAATTTCGTTGCCGTAACCGCCTGCAACATTTTCAAGTTCTTCCTCGCTTAAAATTTCCTCTTTCAAAATTTTTTCGTTTGTCATTTTTAAAACTTCCTTTCATTTTTTAAAATTTTTTATTTTCACTCTATTATATGCACGACTTACAAAATTATGACAAACTTTTTAAAAAAATTTTTTTCCATAAACAAAAAAGCCACCAAATCAGGCGGCGGACTTTTTTCTCGTGTTCTTGCAACATCACAACATCTGTGATATTATTTGCAAGTCGAAATTGTTTCGGCTAGCTCTAAGGTGTTCCCTACGCACCAGAGAGCAGATCAATCTGTGAATGTTCACTTCGCAGAAGTCATGACGACCGCAATTTCTCATAAGTTTCAAAAACAATCTGTGAAGCAAACACAGAAAGCCCGAAAACTTACTGGTCAAATTATAAGGCACTAGAACAAAAATTGCAAGATATAGACTTCTAAGAATAACGGCATTCACAGATTGTGAGTGTCGTTATTTTTGTTTTTTGGAAGAGGTGATCACATTGATTTTGGCTGAAATTCAAAATGTTGCCGCTGAACATTTGCACAACCTGTTTCCGTTGGACAAACACGGCAAAGGCATTGTTTGTCCTATCTGCGGCAACGGTTCAGGAAAAAAAGGCGACGGTGTTACTTTCGTTAAGAACACTCACATTTTAAAATGTTTTCACTGCGGTTTTAGCGGCGACGTTATCAAACTCGTTGCAGAAAATTCTCATTGCTCCTACATCGAAGCCGCAAAAATGTTGGCGGAAAAATTTGGAATCGCTCATCACAACGATTCTTTTCATCTGCCGACTGAAAAATTTCAAGTCAGACAAAAAAATATTTCTGCAGAAAAGTCGATTGAAAAAACTGACTTCACGGAATTTTTTTCCAATGCCGAGAAAAATTTAAGTTTGACTGATTATCACACGAGGAGAGGATTTTCTTTAGCAACTTGCCGACATTTTCATTTTGGGTTCATCATAAGTTGGCAACACCCCAAAGTTCCTAACGCTCCAAAAACTTCTCGGCTTATTGTTCCCACCGGTAAATTTAGTTATCTTGCACGGGATACCAGAAGAAATATTCCCGAACATCAGAGAAAATATTCCAAGCAAAAAGTCGGATATGTCCAACTTTTTAATCTCGATGCTTTGAATTGCGATTTTCCTTTCGTTACTGAAGGTGAACTGGACGCAGTAAGTTTTTATGAGATTGGTTTTAATGCCGTTGCTCTCGGCAGTGTTTCAAATATCAACAAATTTATTCAGCATTTGAAAACGTTGACCAAAAAGCCCAAGTGTATTATTGTAGCTCTCGACAATGATGATGCAGGAAAGGAAGGAAATAAAAAATTAAAATTTGAGCTCGAAAATATCGGTGTCCACGTTCTTATTGCCGACGACATTTACGGCAAGTACAAAGACGCTAACGACGCTTTAATTTTCGACAGAGAATCTTTTGTTAAAAATGTAAAATCTGTAAAGGAGAACGCTATGGACAACATTTCTATTCAAGAAAAAATGTCTAACGAAATTATTTCGCTCGGCATTTCACCTGTCACTATCTCTTCGTCAGATTCTGACAAAAAAATTCAAATCGAAACGGCGATCAGTTCAACTGCGACCGTCAAAGCCGATATTCCCGCTGTGACTAATCCGAAACTTAACGAGGCTAAAAAGAAACTCGCCAATATTTCGGTCTTTAACATTAAAAATGTTTTTGCTGAAGAAATTCTTCAAGCGGCAGCTTACTGCTCGGTCTATTCCCCTGCTGACTTGATAGATTTTCTTGAGCGTTGTAAGGCAAACAAAATCGGCATTACCTCTCTTAAAGATTATATTGACGATTACTCCAAGCCCATTAAACGCAACAGAAAACGCGAAGAAAAAGAACTTGCAAAACAGTTGGCTATACAAAATGCAAAAAAACACCGTGAAGAACTTCAGAAAAAAATTTTTGCTAATCGTGATCGCCTTGTTGAACTTTCTTCCCAGCCGCAAACCTTTGAACGTGATGAAAAAATTACTGAACTCATCAAAGATTCTTTAGAGCGTGACCGTTTCGGCAAAGTTCTTTCTTCCTCCGTCAATAATTTTGAGTTGGCTCTCAACTTCGATCCTCTTGTTAAAGAATGTATCGGCTACGACGCTTTCAGCCACAAACTTATGCCTCGTCGTCAGCTTGCTTGGACAAATAAACTCGTCAATCAAAATGCTTGGGCAAATTATGACGACGCAAGCCTTCAGAATCACCTCAACCGCACTTACGGCTTAAGCAACGAAAGAATTTATAACAACGTTCTTTTGGAATATGCTCATCAACATTCTTTCCACCCCGTTCGTGATTATTTTAAAAATTTACCCGAATGGGATTGCCAATCTCGTGCCTCAAAGTTTTTCATTGAGGCTTTGGATATTGAAGATACGACCTATGCCAGAGAAATTTCCAGAAGCTGGTTGCTTGCCGCAGTCGCCCGTATCTTTAATCCCGGCTGTAAGTGGGATTATACCCTAGTTATCAAAGGCGAACAGGGCGTTGGCAAATCTACCGTTTTTTCCAAACTTGCCGGCAAATGGTTTAACGATTCTATCGACAACATCAACGGCAAAGACGCTCTTGAAGGTTTGCTCGGCTCTTGGATTGTGGAAATTGGGGAAATGCAAGCTACAAAGAAAGCCGATAACGAAGCTATTAAGGCTTTTCTCTCCCGACAGACCGACAAATTCCGTGTTCCCTACGGCAGACGTACTGAAGAATTTTCTCGTCAGTGTGTTTTTGCCGCCACTACCAACAACGAAGAATTTTTGAAAGACCGCACAGGCGGCAGACGCTTTTTCATTTTAATTTCTCAAGCTGACCAAAAAACTTTTCAGGAGCGTATGGCAAAATTTGATCAGAATTATATTGATCAGCTTTGGGCGGAAATTCTCTTCTATTACAAAGCGTTTTTTAAAGATTCTTTTGATTCGTCTTTACTTTTGCCTTCTCCCGAAGTTTTACAAATTGCAAAAGACATTCAAGCGAATTATACCGAAGGCTCCAGTCTTGAAGGCTTGATTGACAATTATCTCCACACAAAAATTCCAAAATCGGAAATCTGGGATAAGAAAACTTTAAGTCAACGCCGTGAGTTTATTCATGCTCAAACTCCTGCCGACAATGCTTCCGACACAGAACTTGTCGAACGCAATATTGTTTCGGCTGTGGAAATTGCTTACGAACTCTTGAACATCGACAACCCCAACAAAGAGCGTGGAACTTTAAAAGAAATTACTGAAATTCTTTCCCGTAAAGACGGCTGGAAACGTACCTCTTGGAAACGTCTCAGCGGCGGCTACGGACAACAGAGAATTGCCTTTGAGCGTATCCCCGTTTCTGCTCACTCTATTTAAACTTCAACGCTTGGCATAATGAATTTTGTTTGATAACAGAATAATTCAAATCTAAGTTTTGATACAGGTTGTTTTTCGTCTTCAAAAAATTTACTTTTGAGGGTTTGTTTGCTTTACACTTTTTTAAACCAATTTCTGTCTGTTAATACAGCAATGAAGAAAAAAATAATTAAAAAATGAAGAAATTCATTTTGCTGTGCGTTAATTTTGGTTTTGACAACAACGACAACACAATTTTTCAATACTTTCATCAACATAAAAAAATTTTCAAAAAAAAATAAACCTTCCGCTAAATACCATATTCGTAATATTTTTTACAGTAAAAAAATAAAAAACTTCATTTTTTGTTGTCTGTGTTGTCAAATATCAAAAAAAAAATGTACACTGGCGTACACATAAAATTTATAGTTTTTTTATTTGAAAATGAACCAGCCGTACGAGGTCAAACTGCCTTGACGTTCTGCCGCTATGTCATAACCGAATTTCTCAAAATCAAAGTAGGTGAAAGCCCAGTCGAGAAGTTCAAGATTTTCTGCAACTGCACGACCGAGAGATTCAAAATCAGTAACGTCGTCCCAAAGTTCGTATTCGCCTTTGCGAATTTTTTCTTTTGCCCAGTCGATGTCAAAGACAAATTCGGAAGTGGCAATCAAAGCCATTTTCTGTTCTTTGGAAAAATCATTTGGCAAAGCAAAGTCACACATGTGAATCACTTCCGATTTTCTTTTGTCCGACGAGATTTTTTCCGTCACGGTAGCCGTTGGACTTTGCAATTTCGATGTCATTTTGATTTCGATACTGGTAAGTGACAGTGGCTCGAACTGTGCGAAGGCAGGGATAATTTTTTTGAATGTGTTCATCAACTTCAGACGGAACGACAAGCATTAAAGCCTTGCACTGTCTGCCCATTTCTTCCTCAACCGCCTTGATGAAACCTGTGGCGTAAGCAATTTCAACGCCTTTTGAAGAACCCGAAGAATTTTTTGCACGAATTTTTTCTTTAGCGATACCTTTTTGACAAACCGAAAGCAACATCTGAAAAGTTTTAACTGCGGCAAGTCTGTCCGAATCTCTGCCGATGAATTTCATAAAAGTTTTGTGATTTTCGGTAAAAGCAATGAAACGGCAAGACATATTTTGACAGACGATATTTGCGAGAATCTGAATCCACTTGCGAGAGCCAGCAATATTTTTTTCTCCAACATTTTCTTTTTCAGTCGGATTTTCAAGAACGTTGAAGTGATATTTTGCGATGAGTTCTTGAGCTTTTTTTGCGGCAGTTAAAGCCTCTTCCACTGTTGCTCCGTTTTCCTGAGTGACATTCAAGAGAGCGGAAATTTTACGAAGAATTTTTTCATTTTCCATTTTGAAACCTCCAAAAAAACGGAAACGGGACAAAGCCCGTTCCCAACAAAATTTTTTTAAGCGACTTTTTCTTGAGAGTGCTGGCAGTCGTAACAAAGACATTTTCCAAATTTATTTTTTGAGTAGTCGGCAACTTTTTGAGAAATTGAAGTCCCGCAATCGACACAAACGCTTGAATTATTTTTTGAAGAAGTTTTTGCTTTTGCGAAAGAATTTTTGTTTTCATTCATAACTTCATCGGTGTGCGTATCACCTTCAGGGTCGTCATCGGTTGCAATAGCCAAAGAATTTCTGTAAGCATATTTTATTGCTTGAGTTTGAGCCTTTGCCAGCGATTTATCTCCGGCATCTTGACCTGAACCGACACCGGAAATTTTTGCAGTTTCTCCGCTGTCACTGTCAATAAGCGTGATTATTATCTTGACGCTCGCCAAAATTTCTTTATTTCCCTTTGAAGTTGTGACTTCTCGCATGTCCATAATTTCAACTTCAACGGAAGTCATAATTCCGTTCTTCGTCAAAGATTCGTTGACCATTTCCAAAACGTCCTTCGCTTTGTCATACTTGTAGTTATGGAAATCGTTAGTTCCGTTTTTAGCGACGTGACTGCACGCCTTCATCACTTCTACCATTTTTTTTGCCAAATTTTTCATGTCATTTCCTCCAATTCTTGTTCTGAAACGAAAATAATTTTTGCTGAA
>JAFZMV010000021.1 GCA_017553205.1 Selenomonadaceae bacterium
AAGGACAAATTTTTTTGGAGAAACAAATTTGAAATTTTTTCAGGATAATCGTCGTTTATATTTAAAAGTTCTCCGATTTCTTTTACTGCATATCCTTTTTCTTTAAACTCAATTATTCTGCTTTTGACGTACTCTCGAATTTCAGGGTTCGTCTTTTTTTAAATTCATCCTTTCCATATTTTCATTTTACCATATTTTTCGCATTTTTTGTCGACGGAGTAATATAATTTTTGCTTTTTTGGTCGTCTAAGTAATAAATCAAAATGTATTATCCCTCCTTGCCATCTTGTCGAGAGCCTTTGAAAAAATTTTTTCTCTTGATAGCAACTAAAAAAAATGTTACACTTCCCGCGTTATTTAATAAAGGAGGAAGTTTTATGTTAAAAAAAGTTTTAATCGTCGTCGGAATTTTGGCGGTGATAGGTGTAATTATTGTCGGTGTTGCCGGTTATGGAGTTGTCAAAGTTGTTGACGAAGGCATAAAGGAAAAAGAACCTGAATTTCGTCAGTATGTAAAAATGACTGTCGAGGAACAAAATAAATATGTTGAAACTCATCTTGATTCAATCATAAGCGGTGCCGTTAAAGACAGCAAAGAAGAATCCTCAAAAGCAACTTTTGAAAAAATCCAAAACGATCCTGAGGCAAAAAAAATCGGTATAGAATGCGGACGTGCAATTATTGCGTCGTTAATTTTATCTTCTGATGCGATAGTTGCCGATTTAAATGAAGACGCAAAATCGAAGTTAAAAGCTGACGCTGATAAGATGTCCGACAGCATGGATAAATATGTGAAAATTCTTGAGAAGTACAGCGAGAAAGAATCGAAGTAAAAATTTTTGAAAATAAATTTTTTAATCTGCTTAAACGGCAGATTTTTTTTTAAAATGGAGGAAAAAATTTTGATAACGATTGAAGATATTTTGGAAACTAATCGAATGATAACAGAAAACAAATTGGACGTGCGTACAATTACAATGGGAATTTCTCTTCGTGATTGTGTTCACCCGAATTTGCATGAGTTTTGCAGAAATATTTACGACAAAATTACAAAATCAGCTGAATTCCTTGTTAAGACGGGCGAAGATATTGAGTCAGAATACGGTGTTCCGATTATCCACAAAAGAATTTCTGTAACTCCTATTGCCATCGCCGCAGAATCCTGCAGGACTGAAAGTTTTGTTCCCGTTGCCGAAACTTTGGACAAGGCGGCTAAAGAAGTCGGAGTGAATTTTATTGGCGGTTTCAGTGCATTAGTTGAAAAAGGTTTTACACAGGGCGACAGAATTTTAATTGAGTCAATTCCTCAAGCGTTGGCGACAACTGATGTTGTCTGCGGTTCTGTTAATCTTGCCTCGACAAAAGCGGGAATTAACATGGACTGCGTGCGAGAAATGGGAGAAATTATAAAACGTACTGCCGAACTTACACGCGACAGACAGGCTATCGGCTGTGCAAAATTAGTTATCTTCGCAAATGCCCCGGGAGATAATCCTTTTATGGCGGGAGCATTTCATGGAGTAAGTGAGGCTGATAAAGTTATAAATGTCGGAGTTTCAGGACCCGGCGTTGTAAAACATGCTCTGGAAGATTTAAAAGGTGCGGACTTCACGGAAATTGCAGAAACTATCAAAAAGACTGCTTTTAAAATTACTCGCGTTGGTCAGCTTGTTGCAAAAGAGGCGGCTAAAAGATTGGGAGTGCCTTTCGGGATTGTTGATTTGTCGCTTGCTCCTACTCCTGCCGTCGGTGATTCCGTTGCAAGAATTTTGGAAGAAATGGGACTTGAGGCTTGCGGTGCTCCTGGTACGACTGCCGCACTTGCTCTTTTGAATGACGCAGTAAAAAAAGGCGGATTGATGGCAAGTTCTCATGTCGGAGGATTGAGCGGAGCATTTATTCCCGTCAGCGAAGATGAAGGAATGATTAACGCGGTAAATATAGGAAGTCTTTCGATTGAAAAACTTGAGGCAATGACATGTGTTTGTTCCGTCGGTCTGGATATGATAGCAGTTGCGGGAGATGTCAGTGCGGCAACTATCAGCGGAATTATTGCGGACGAAGCGGCGATCGGTGTTGTAAACAATAAAACTACCGCCGTCAGAATTATTCCTGTTCCAAATGCAGGAGTCGGCGACGAAGTTGAATTTGGCGGACTGCTTGGGCGTTGTCCGATAATGCCTGTAAAAAATAATTGGAGCAGTGAGGCTTTCATTGCACGCGGAGGAAGAATTCCTGCACCTGTCAGAAGTTTGACAAACTGATAAATAAAAAATAGGAGGTTGAAAAATGTTTGATAAAAAAATTCGTCCCAGACGACTCAGAATTTCTGAAAATATGCGTTCGCTTGTTCGAGAAACAAATTTAAGCGTGAAAGATTTTGTCTATCCGATTTTTGTAGTGCCGGGCGAAAATGTTCGCGAAGAAATTTCCAGCATGCCGAATTGTTTTCATTTATCGGTTGATAATGCTGTTGAACTTGCAAAAAAAATTTCCGATCTTGGTATTCCCGCAGTTGAAATTTTTGGTCTGCCCGAATACAAAGACGAAATCGGATCCAGTGCTTGGGATATGAAAAGCCCTGTACAGCGTGCAATTTCTGAAATAAAAAAATCTGTTCCCGAACTTTTAATTGTCGGTGATGTTTGTTTGTGTCAATATACAAGTCACGGACACTGCGGAAAACTTTGCGGGAATTATGTTGACAATGACGAAACTTTAAAACTTCTGCAGAAAGTTGCATTAAGTCAGGCGGAAGCGGGAGCAGATATTATTGCACCGTCGGACATGATGGACGGAAGAATTTTTGCGATAAGAAATATTTTAGACGAAAATAATTTTTCTAACGTCGTCATTATGAGTTACGCGGTAAAATATGCATCGGCTTTTTACGGACCTTTCAGAGATGCGGCGGATTCTGCTCCACAGTTTGGCGACAGAAAACAATATCAAATGGATTTTGCAAACGTTCGCGAGGCAATGAAAGAAGTCGAGTTGGATTTATCTGAAGGTGCTGATATAATCATGGTGAAACCTGCGATGGCTTATCTTGATGTTGTTTCAAAAGTCCGCGAAAAAATTAATAATCCCGTCGCGGTTTATAATGTCAGCGGAGAATATGCAATGGTCAAGGCGGCGGCAAAAAATAATTGGATTGACGAAAAAAGAATTGTTTTGGAAAGTTTGACCGCAATGAAAAGAGCGGGAGCAGATATTATTATCACCTATCACGCTGTTGACGCGGCGAATTGGTTGAATTAAAAAATTTTTGGGAGGTTTTAGAATGTCGGATTGTATTTTCTGCAAAATTGCAAACGGAGAAATTGACTCAAAACTTATTTACGAAGATGAAACTGTTGCGGCTTTTCGCGATTTGAATCCTCAGGTACCCGAACATATTTTAATCGTGCCAAAAAAACATGTAGCAAAAATTACTGATTTTACTGAAGAAGATAAAAATTTGGCGGCTCATATTTTTGTTGATGTCGTTCATGAAATTGCAAAAAAAATCGGCGTTGACGAAAATGGTTTCCGTCTTGTTGTAAATACGGGAGAGGACGGAGGACAGACTGTTCCGCATTTGCACGTTCATTTACTCGGCGGAAGAAAAATGACTTGGCCGCCGGGCTGATAAAATTTTTAGTTCTTTGTTCTGCAGTCGATAACGCCAAAAGAAATCGGGCTGTACTTTCCGCCGTCTGCAATTTCAAAACTCAGTCGCTCAAATTCATGACTTTTGGAATTTTCTTTCATAACGACAAAATTTTTTGCAACTCTGCAAGCCTCTTGAACTGCTTCAACAGTTAATGCCCGATTGTCGGCAACAGGGCGGATCGGATTTATTCCAGAACTTTTTTTCAAAGCATGACGGAACATCGGATCAAAATAAACAACGTCGAAGGAATTATTTTCGGCACTCTTTAAAAAATTTAAATAATCTGTCGTCAAAATTTCAACACGTCGCATGGCTTTTAAAATATGTTCGTTGTCGTCAGAAAAATTTTTCATGCCGTGACGAACAATTTCGGCAATAACAGGATTTATTTCCAGTGCGGTAACTTTTCCCGATTCTCCGACCGCAAAACTTTCGACAATCGCATCTGAACCAAGACCAAGCGTACAATCCAAAATTTTCATGCCGTTAGAAATTTTTCCTGCAGTGATAAGTCTGTCGCCCAAACCTTGACGAAGATTTTTAATTCTCAAGTGTGCGGTATTCGGATGAAAAAAAAGTTCGCCTTCCTCAGTTAAGAGGTTGAGCGAATTTTTTTTTGCGATTAAAATATTTTCTGCACCGTAAATTTTTTTTAAAGCGTCCGCAGAAAAATCTTTTCTTTCAACAAATTTTAAATTTAATTTCCGTGCAGTATTTTCAGCCAAAATTTTCATTTCGTCTGAAGTTTTTCTGGCGGTCGTCACAATAGTATTTTTCATTGCAGCGTCGAAAAGAGCGATCCTCCACATACTCACAAAAGCAGCCGCCTAAGCACAAAACCTTAGCAACTTATCGTATTTTTCCTAATTTATTACTAAAAAATATTTTTGAGAAAACTTTTGGTCAAAATATTTTTCTTGCTAATCTCTGGCGGCTTCTTCGGCATAAAATTCGGCATAAATCATTTTTTTCTTCTGTTGATTGTCAGAAATATTATCGGGAAGTTTTTCCTCAGCGTCCAAAATCTCAATTTCACTTTCAAAAGGCACAACGTCAGTTTCTTCTTCGTCAAAATTTTTTTCAGCAGTCGCACTCAATCCCGCAAAAAATTTCTGCAGTTCGTCACGCATTATAAGTTGGAATTGATTGGGCAGTTTATAAAGATTTTTTTCAAAACTTTCATTGACTTTTCGGAGTCGTTCATTTTCGGCAAGCAAATTATTTAACTCAACAAGCAAAGTATTTCTTTCCAACAAAATATTTTGATAATCTTCCTGAAGTTTTAAATTTTCGGCTTGCAATTTTTCAAGTTGAATATGAATTTTTTCGCCGAGTTCCAAAAAATTTTTCAATTCGTCCATCAAAAATTTTCTCCCTGTTCAATGGTAAACGGGTCGGAGATCTATTTGTGCTTGTTGGAAAGTTTTTCGTTCAAATTTTTTTTTTGTTTTTGAATCATCATCAACAAATTCAATGCTGTCAAGCAAATTTACAACCTGCCCGCGAATTCCCGACAAATAAATTTCATAAAGTTTTTTTTGTTCGGAAAGTTCTTCAGGTGAAAGTCCTTCACTGCGTTTCTTTCTTGCAAGAAAATTTATTCTGTCTAAAAGTTCTTTTGTTATCATAAAAATACCCCCTGCTTAATTTCCGCCGAAATTCTACATTATTACTTTAAGTTTGACAAGAAATTTTTATGAAACGCTCGTGAAGTTCAAATACAATACATTGCAAAAAATTGTAAATAGGGTAAAATATCTCAAAACAAAGGAGGTCGTTCAATGAGAAAAATAAAAGTCAATAAAAAAGATTTGGAGAAGAAAAATAAAAAAATTACCAAAATGGTGGAGGAGCTTTTTTATCACTACACTACTACTCACGATGAAGCTAAAATGTTTGAACTTGCTGAAAAAATTTTGTCGCTCAAACCGACTGAAGCATTTGCCGTTGAAAAAGTTTCGTCTGTTTACATAGATCACCAAAAGAAAGATGAAGCTGATAAAGCCGTCACATATATGGAAGAACATTTTCCGCCGTCCCCGTACAGGTTGTTTTTACGTTCAAGAGTTTGCGACTTGAAGGACGATTACGGCGGCTGCATAAAATATTCCGAGCAGGCTCTTCAAATGAAAGATATTCCGATGCTTACAAGAATGATGATTCATAATATTTTGGGTCATGCTTATCGTTATGTCGGCGACGGAATAAATTCTTTGAAACATTATGACTTGAGCAGTAAAATGGATTTAAGTCATGTTACTGAAGCAGAAGGAAGAACACAATGTGAAAAAATTCAGCGAGAAGACTACAGCAATTTGCTTTTCAGTCTGCATAATGTAAACGTCAGCAGAGAAAAACTTTTTGAGGAAATCTGCGGAGTAAACAGAATTTTTAAAGATGTTGTTCCTTTTACTCATTCCCCTGAAACTCATCCGCGTCATAAAAAAATTCGTTTAGGTTATATTTCTCCTGATATTCGTCGGCACGTTGTAATTTTCTTCAGTTATGCTTTTTTCAAAAGTTACGATAAAAGCCGCTTTGAAGTTTACATTTATGCGAAGAACAAAGAGGACAGAATTGCTGAAGAATTTAAACGTGGCGTAGACGGTTTCAGAAATGTTTTATTTGATACTCCGCAGGTTGCCGCACAAAAAATTAAAGACGATGAAATTGATATTCTCATAGACCTTTCGGGACACACTGCAAATAACTGCATGCCGATTATGGCTTATAAGCCCGCACCGATTCAAATTAGTGCTGTCGGTTGGTTTAATACTACGGGCATGCCGTCAATAGATTATTTCATGGTTGATAAATATACTGATCCTGTCGGAATGAATGAAAAATTTTTCTCCGAAAAACTTCTCCGACTTCAGCACAGTCATTTTTGTTACATGTGGCATGACAATCCTACTGTAATTTCTCCCGCACCGTGTACGAAAAACGGTTTTGTAACTTTCGTAAGTTTCAACACTTTGACAAAAGTTACAGACGAGGCTTTCAGAACTTGGGCAAAAATTGTAAACGCCGTTCCTAATTCCAAACTTTATTTAAAAGGAAAATCTTTCAGAGATCAATTCGGAACCGATTATATTCTCAACAGAATTGAGGCGGCAGGATTATCCAAAGACAGAGTAATTTACGAGCCTGACGAGCAGGAATATCTTCAAAAATATGCTAATGCTGATATTGCTTTGGACACTTTCCCTTATCCCGGCGGCGGCACAACTTGCGACGCTCTTTATATGGGAGTGCCTGTTATAACTTATGTTTCGACTGAAAGACATAATACACGTTTCGGCTATTCCCTTTTAACAAATGTGGGACTTGGAGAACTTTGTGCATTTTCTGAAGAAGAATATATACAAAAAGCCGTAGACCTTGCGAATGACTGGGACAGAATCAGAGAATATCATTTGACTCTTCGCAGACAAATGGAAGCGTCGCCGCTTATGAATGATGTTATTTATATGGGAGAAGTTGAACAGGATTACGAGAAAATTTTTAATGCTTGGTTAAATTCTGAAGAACTTCCAGAATTTCCTCAAGAACCCGATCCAATTACAGAAGAACTTGCAGAATATTATTATTCGCGTGCAGAAGAATATTTGAAATTTGAAGAAGAAAATCCGAGCGTAAATCCTGCACTTTCCGTAAATATAAAACGTGCCCTTTATTATTTTGAACTTGCCGCACAAGCTGATAAAAAACATGAGGCGGAAATTTATTTTAACATTGCCGACTGCAGAAAAAATTTATTGAATTATGCAGGAGCTTATGAGTCTGTTTGTCAGTGCGGAAAAATTATTTATGAGTCAGGAAAAAATCTTGATGAATTTTCAAATAAATTTTTGCAAAAATATCATGATTTGCGTGGAAAACTTTCACTCTTCAGCGGAAATCCTGTTGAATCTGCAGATAATTATGATAAAGCAGTTCAATTCGCTGATGAGAATTCAAAATTTGCTCCCGCAAGTGCCGCACTTGTCAGCTTAAATTTTTTGGATATGTCCAGCGAAGACACTATCGAGCCACATTTTGAGTATCAAAAACTTCTTGAAAATATTCAGCCTTTTACGGAATATCATGAACGCGGAGAAAAAATTCGAGTCGGATATATTTCTGCAGGTTTCTGTCAAAATGAACTGTTCACCGCACTTTTCGGAATGATAACAACTCAAAATAAAGAAAAATTCGATGTTTACTGCTACAGCTTAAACAAAAGAGATGATCAATATACAAATGTTTTCAGAGCTCAAGTGCAAAATTTTGTAAATGTCAGGAACTTAAGTTATTTTGAACTCGCGAAAAAAATTCATGACGACAAAATTGATATTCTTGTAGATTTGGCTGGACATACTGAAGGAAATATGTTGCCCACACTTGCTTATAAACCCGCTCCAATTCAAATTTCAGGTTTGGGCTATACTGAAACCACCGGAATGAAATCTGTTGATTATTTTATCACTGATGAAGTTGTAGATCCGCCCGGAGAACATGAAAAATATTTTACTGAAAAACTTTTGTACATGCCTTGCCAATTTTCTTACGCTCAAAGAACTGACGTAAAAACACCGCAAGCCGCTCCATGCACTCAACGTGACCATGTAACTTTCGGAACAATTTGCGATTATCATAAAATAAATGATGAAATGTTGCTTGTTTGGAAAGAAATTTTAAATCGCGTTCCGAAATCTGTTTTGATGATGCGTGCTCAAGAATTTGCCAGTGCCTCTACAATAAATCATGCTTATGCGAGAATGAAAAAATTAGGATTTAACATGGATCAAATTACTTTTCTTCCGCCTGTTCCAAATTATTTAGATGAAATGTTGAATCTCGATTTAATTCTTGATTCATATCCATGCGGAATCGGAATAAACACGATTGACGCAATTTATATGGGCGTGCCTGTTATAACTCTTTACAGTGACAGAAGAAGTACACGTTTCGGACTCAGCATTTTAAAAAGTGCGGACGTTGAAAATCTTGCAGTAAATAATGTTCAAGATTATATTGAACGTGCAGTTGCTCTCGTGAATGATAAAGAGGCTCTCGACGCTCTCCATAAAAATTTACGGGCGTTAATGCAAAAATCTTCCGCATTAAATCCTGAAAATTATACTAAAATTCTTGAAAGTCATTTTGAAAAAATTTTGGAAACAGAACCAAATTTTTTGACGGCTTTAGGAAAATAAGCTCATCGAGCGGTAACAAAAAATTGACGCATAAATAGCGTAATCCCCCTGAAGGTTCCTCCAAACTCTTCAAGGGGATTTTTTTACGCCTGAAACCGCATGGACTCACAATTTCAATGTGTACGCGGATTTTATCACGCCCAAATTTTTTTGCAAATTTTTATTCAAAGTTGACTTCAGGCAAATTTTCAATAATTTCTAAAGTTTTTAAACTCACCGTCATCGAACTTAACAACAATTTCAAAATATATTTTTCGTCGCCTATCTCTTCGCAAAAATCATTCGGATTATTTTCAATTCCGCTCGCATTATCAATTTTTATCTGATAACGCTCAATTATCCAATCAACAGGACTCCGACCGTTCACCACGTATTCAAAAATTTTTTCAGGAATATTTTTTATCGTGATGAACTCATTATATTGCAAAATTTTTTTGTCCGCAGATAATTTCATTTTTTTGCCGATTAAATAATTTTTTTCAGAAATTTCTATCTCAACACACTCCGGCTTTTCAAATTTTTCGTAATTCAAATGCACTTCAGCAAGTTCACGTCCGCACTCAGAAATTTTTTTAAATTTTTCCCACTCGTCTACCAAAAAAATTCTCGGCAAACTTTTTTTCAACTCAGCACTAAATTTCTCTCGATAACTCGGCAAATGCAAAAAGCCATATACATAATAAAAAATTTCTTCCTTCAGACTTTTTGCGTTACAAAAATTATTTTCACCGATTTTTTGCGTTACAAAAAGTCCGTACTTCTCTCGAGCCAAATTTTCTATAAAATCGCTCACTCCGTCCCGACGTAACGCCATTTCTGCAAATAAATTCCCCTCTTCTCGCTCATAATAATACAAAGGAAAACACTGAACGTCTCCAATGAAATGTACGTCGCAAATTTTTTTCGTCAAAAAAACTGAAAAATTTTTTGCTCCGCTGCCCGGTAAACAAATTAAAAGATTTTCGGAATTTTTCTCTGGAAAAAATTTTTTCGTCTGTCCGGGATAATTTATCAAAAAATCTCCGCGATAAATATTTTCTTCGCAAAATGGTCTGTAATAGCCTCTGAATAAATTTTTTTCGTCAAAAATAATTTTTTCGTCGTTTCGTGCGTGTCGATAAAGTTCTCGCGTCCACGAAATTTTTTTTGCGTTCATATCAAAATTTTTTTCGATTTTAAATTTCTCTCGCTGTTCATTATAAAATTCAATCATTGATGAAATATTTTTTTGCAAAGATTTTATCGAAAAATTATAAATCCAACTGTCCCGACCTGTTTCAATTCCACGCGAATAAATATTGAAAAAAACTTCCGCAGAATTATTTTTTTTGTCGCCAAGTAAAATATATTTCTCAAAAATATTTCCGCGTTGATTTATCCAATCATTTTTTTCATTCGGTTCAATTTTTTTAAATTCATCGCTCAAAACAGTTTTAATCGCAGAAATTTTTTTAAGTTTTTGCTCGCGTGTCAGATAGTCGCCAATGTCGCAATAAAAAATTTCAGCTTTTTTATTTTGCGAAGGATTTTTCACTAAAATTGTTATCGCAATCGGAGCACGTGAACCGCTGCCAAAAATATTATCTTTTTCTTTTTTTCTAATTTCGCCTTGAGTGCGAGCATTTCCACGCAAATTAAAAATATAAATTTCGCTAAATTCTTCAGAAAAATTTTTTCTCAAGCCGTCCATAGCCGCACCGTCCAAAAATCCGGCATTTGTAACAAAACCAATCACGCCTTCAGAAATTCTGTCAGAAGCCCAGCGAAATGCTTTGATGTAAGAATCGTACAGAGAATTTTTATTTGTGGCGGAAGTATTTTTTGCATAAGTTTCAGAAATTCTTGCAGAAATTTTTTCGTAAAAATTATTTTGATTGTTGTCATTTGCAGAGCGTTGACCGACAGAATACGGAGGATTTCCGATAATAATTTGAATATTTTCATCAAGTTGATATTGAGAGCGTTGAAAATTTTCTTGAAGAGATTTTTTAAAATCTTCGCCGAGAAAAATTTCTCTGTCGTAAGCAATTTTATTTTTTTGATTCTCATAAGATTGAAAAGTATCTTGAAAAACAATTCCTTGAAACGGAAAATATTTTTCTGGATTAGAATTAAAAGCATTTTCAATATTTATGGCGGCGATGTAATAAGCGAGCAAAACAATTTCATTTGCATGAAGTTCGCCGGAAAATTTTCTGAACAAATCTTTTTTTTGAATCAAGCCGCTTTGAATCAATCTGACAATAAAAGTTCCCGTGCCTGTGAACGGGTCGAGAATGTGAACATTTTTATCGGACAAAGTTTTTCCGAAATTTTTTTGCAAAACGTCGTTGACAGAATTTAAAATAAAATCGACGACTTCAACGGGCGTGTAAACAATTCCGAGTTTTGCGGAAGTTTTCGGCAGAGCAATTTTAAAAAAGCTGTCATAAAGTCGAATCAAAATTTCTTGGCGTTTTTTCCAATCATTTTTTAAATCGCCCATCGCTTTACATTCATTTTTAATTTGTTCGTAAAGTTTTTGAAAATTTTCGTGGTCTTTGTCAAAATTTTTTTCGTCGAGAAGATTTAAAATTTTTTGCAAAGCCTTCGACACGGGATTTTTTTGAACAAAATAAAAATTATCAAAAATCGCCTCAAAAATCGGACGCGTTACCAAATGTTGAGCAAGCATCTCAATCGCAGCATTTTCATCAATCGAAGTGCCGAGAGTTTTTTGCAAATCGGAAATAAAATTATCAAAAATATTTTTTGATTCGTCATCAGTTTCGATTAAATTTTTAATTTGCCGCGTGTGTCGTTCAACAACATCTTTGACTTTGTAAGCCCACTGAATCCAATAAAGTTTGTTGCCGAGATTTTCAACAATTCGGGCGTAAATTTTATTTTTGAGATCGTCCCACTTCAAAAAATATTCGATAAAAATTTGTGGATTGTCTGCAGGTTTTTCAGGAAAAATTTCTTTATTCGGTCTTGCAACAATAATTTTTGAACTTTGCCCGGTATTACGAGTTTTTTCAATTTCGATATTCATTGCGTCATCATGAGCCCGCAGAGCATTTAAAATTTCAAAAATAATTTTAAAATCGTCGCTGTTTTTCAAAAATTCTTCGGGCTTTTGATTCATCGGAATAATGACGGGAATAATAATGTAACCGAATTTTTTATTTGTTGCTTTTCTCATCACTCTGCCGACAGCCTGAATAATTTCGACTTTAGATTTTCTTGACGACAAAAAAATAATTGAATCGAGAGCAGGAACATCAACGCCTTCAGAAAGGCAACGAACATTATTTAAAATATGACAAGAATTTTTTTCTGCGGAATTTTTTAATTTTTGAATTTCGATTGAGCGATTATTTGCGGAATATGATCCGTCAACGTGCGAAGAAGAAATTTTTACGAAATGATTTTTTTCAGAGTCTGACATATCTGCGAAAAATTTTTCTTGAACTTGCGGAAAAATTTCAGCGAATTTTTTTGACGTTACAATATTTTTGCAAAAAGAAACGGCACTGTGCATAAAATTTTTATCGTCGGCAATAAATTTTTCGGAGTTTTCGTCCATATTTTTTGAAAGAGAAATAATTGAGCCGACAATTTTTAAAGCGTCGTCAGTTTCCAAAGGTTTTTCGGTGATTTTATTTTTGTCGGTAATTTTTACATTTGCGTTTTTGAGCGAATTTGTCAAAAAAGTTTCGTCAACAGTCAAAACAAAAACTTTATAATCTGACAAAATATTTTTGCTGACAGCCTCCGCAAAAGAAATTTTGAAAAATTCTTTTCCGAAAGTTTCTTCGTCGTCCATAGACCATACAGCCAATTTTTTTTCGTCGTCAGAATCTTTTGTATCAGTTTTAAAAAGCTTTGGCGTTGCAGTCATATAAATTCTTTTTTTCGCGGAAATAAAATTTTCGTCGTGAACTTTGACAAAATTTGTTTCTTTATCAAAACCTGTCGTTCTGTGAGCCTCGTCGCAAATAATTAAATCGAAATTTAAATTTAATTCGTGAACCACGTCGATTGATTGATAAGTTGAAAAAATCACAGTCATTTTATCTGGAGAAAATTTTTCAATTTCGGCAGAAATTTTTTCAGAATCTGTCATGGCAGGAATCGGCAAATTTACATCAGTAATTTCGTCGGCTTTACTTCCCGCAGTCGAATCTGAGCAAATACAAATTGCATTGATTGGATTTTCAGAAAAAGTTGCCCACTCTTCAATAGTTTGTGACAAAAGCGAAATACTTGGCACGAGAAATAAAATTTTACCGTTTGGAGAAATTTTTTCAGCGATTTTTAAAGAAGTAAAAGTTTTACCTGTACCGCAAGCCATAATAAGTTGACCGCGAGAATTTTTTTGAAAATGTTCAGCGGCTTTATCGACAGCAATTTTTTGATAATCTTTTAAAGTTCGAGAAATTTTTGCATTTTCTCCAAAAAATCCGTTGTTCAAAAGTTGCCAATTAACTTGAGCCTGCCGCAAAATTTCAAGATTTATAATTTTTATTTCTGGCGACTGATTTTTCATCATTTCGAGAGCATTTGCAGAATAATTTTCAGTTGTTGAAATCCAAATTCTTTTTGAGAAAAATTTTTTTCCGTCATCAAATTTTCTTGCGGAGTTTGAAATAAAAGAATCGACCGCAGATTTTTCAACAGTTGAGTTATCGGAATAAAATTTACACTGCACGGCGACAAAATTTTCGTCAAAAGTTTTTGCAACCAAGTCGATGCCCAAATCTTTACCGCCCAAATCATTTTTGTAGGGAAAATTTTTCCAGAGCCAAACATTTGAAAATTTTCCGCGAAAAGGTGCGTAAGTGAGCAAAAAATTTTTCATCAAACGTTCAAAACATTCGCCTTTTTCTTTTTCCGACATGCAAAAAACTTCACGATAATTTTTTAAAAGTTCGTCAATCGTCGTCATAACAAAACCTCCTTAAAATTTTAGAAAAATATTTTCGACGCAATAAAAAAAATCCCCGCAAAATTTTTTTCACGGAGATTTTTTTGATATTGTATTTTCTGTTGCTTTGAGTATGGAGAAAATGTAAAATTATTATCCGATAACATATCGAAATTTGACAAAGTATTTTAAGGAGATTTTTTATGATAGAAATTTTTGATGGAGCAATGGGGACAATGTTACAGCAGGGCGGATTAAAAGCCGGAGCATGTCCCGAACTTATGAATATTGAAAGTCCTGAAGTCGTAAAAAAAATTCATCGTGCTTATATCGACGCAGGCTCAACAATTATTACAACAAATACTTTTGGTGCAAGCAGTTTAAAACTTTCTCATTACGGAATTGCCGAAAGAATGGAAGAAATAAATTTTGCTGCCGTAAAAATTGCCCGTGAAGTTGCGGAAGATAAAATTAAAATTGCCGGTGATTTGGGACCTACAGGAAAATTTATTTATCCTCTCGGCGATTTAGATTTTGAGGACGCATATAAAATTTTTTCTGAACAGGCCCAGGCACTTGCAGAGGCTGGAGCAGATTTTTTAATTATTGAAACCTGCATTGACATTCAAGAAATGCGGGCTGCACTTTTGGCGGCTCATGATGTTTGCAATTTGCCTGTAATTTGTCAACTTTCTTACAGTGAGGACGGAAGAACGGTAACGGGAACAGATCCGCAGTCGGCGGCAGTAATTCTTGACGCAATGGGAGCGGATATTATCGGAATAAATTGTTCGCTTGGTCCTGAACAACTTGTTCCCGTCGTGAAAATTCTTTCCGAAAATACAAATAAAAAAATTTCTGTTCAACCTAATGCGGGCATGCCTTATCTTGAAAACGGCGTTACAAAATTTCCGATGGACGCAAAAACTTTTGGCAGTTGGGGCAAAAAACTTGTTGAGGCTGGAGCAAGTTATTTGGGCGGCTGTTGCGGAACCACTCCCGAACATATTAGAGAACTTTCAAATAATGTAAAAAATTTGCAAGAAATCGAAAGAAATTTTTCAAAAACTTTAAAACTTTCCAGTCGGAGTAAAACTGTTGAGATTGATAAAAATTTGTCAACTGCTTTAATCGGTGAGAGAATAAATCCTACAGGCAGAAAAAAACTTGCCGCAGAAATTCGCGAAGGTTCTTTAATCGGTGTGAAACGCGATGCAATTCAGCAAGTTAAAGCGGGTGCGAATGTTTTAGATGTCAATATGGGAGTCGGCGGAATAGATCAAGCCGCGATGATGAAAAAAGCCGTGCAGGAAATTTCTCAAATTACTGACGCTCCACTTTCGATTGACACTTCAGACGAAAAAGCACTTGAAGCAGGTTTGAGAATTTATCCCGGACGAGCTTTGATAAATTCCGTGAGTTTTGAGCCGGACAGAATAAAAAATTTTTTACCGCTTGCAAAAAAATACGGTGCGGCAATTTTAATTTTGCCGTTGACTGAAAAAGGCGTTCCGAAAACTGCAGAAGAAAGAATCGAAGTCGCAGAAAAAATTTTGGACGAGGCAAAAAAAGTCGGACTGACGGACGGAGATTTTTTACTTGATGCGTTAGTAATGACAATTTCTGCAGATAAAAATGCTTGCTTGGAAGTTTTGAAAACTTTAAAACTTTATCGCGAAAAATTCGGTTATCCTTCGACAATGGGACTTTCAAATATTTCTTTCGGACTTCCTAACCGTCCTTTGATAAATTCAACTTTTTTTGCGATGTGTCTTTCAGCAGGTCTTGACGCTCCCATAATGAATCCTTATGACGAATCAATGCAGAATATTTTAAAAGCAAGTTCGGCACTTATCGGCAAAGATGAAAACGGTTTAGAGTACAGCAAAAATTTTTCAAACATTTCACAGACTGTGACGGAGAAAAAAATTATTTCCACAAATATTTTGGACGCTGTGAAAAATGCTGTCATTGAAGGCGAAAAAGATGAAATTGCAGAACTAATCAAAAAAGCCGTCGCAGAAAATCATGACGCAAACGAAATTACAGAAAAATCTTTAACCGCGGCGATGAATGACATAGGCGAGGACTTTGGAGCGGGAAAAATTTTTCTTCCGCAAGTTTTATTGAGTGCTGAAACCATGAGAACGGCTTTTGACAAATTGAAAGAACTTTTACCCGCCGCCGATACAAAGAGCGAAGGAACTTTTGTAATTGCTACCGTCAAGGGCGACATACATGACTTGGGAAAAAATATTACCGGTGCACTTTTGGCGAACAGCGGATTTAATTTGATTGATTTGGGGAAAGATGTTGACTCTGAAAAAATTGTTCGTGCGGCGATTGAAAATAACGCTGACATTGTAGGACTTTGTGCTTTGATGACAACGACTATGATTCAAATTGATAAAGTTATCGAAGATTTGAAAAATGCAGGCTGTAATGCAAAAGTTATGGTCGGCGGAGCGGCTTTAACTCAAGAATATGCAGACAGTGCAGGGGCTGACGCTTACGCAAAAGACGGAGTTGAAGCTGTGAAACTTGCAAAAAAAATGTTAGAAAAATAATCTAAAAAAATTTTTCGCTTGTTTTTTTGTATTCGACAAAGTAAAATTACAACTTGAGGTGATATTTGAAATGTCAATAACCCCGCGCCTAAAGGCGGGGGCTTGCAAAAAGTCCTGATTGACTAGCTTAAGTCTTAACTGACTACGTTACCTGCGAAAATATAGGTACCTGCGAGCGTAAATCCTAACTTGTAACTCTACGGCTTATGGTTAAACAGTTCTGAGGGGTAGGGACGGTGCTGTAAGTATACAAAACCGCAGGATAACATTGGCGAAGGATTATTACTCTAGCGGGCGGAGGCTTTAAAAGCAATTAAGCTCGCTCGTCTTTTGGCGAAAAAACTTATTTGATAGAGAGGAGGAGTGCGGTTTCCTCCCCACTGCTAAAGCAGGGGGTATCCACCGCACATATTTGATGAAATCCAAAAATTTTAAAAAGTTTGTTTTTGCGGCTTTTATGTGTAGTGCTTTACTTTTGAGCGGCTGTGATAAAAATATCGGAGAAGATTCTGTTGACGATAACGGAAAAGCCGTTGTAAAAACTTCTGCAGAAGCGGCAACGAGCAGTTCTTCAAAAGCATCTGACGCAAGAAATACTCCTGTTGTCCGCGTTGCAAAATCTGTCGGACCTTCAGTTGTCGGAATAACAAATAAAGCAGTTGCGAGAGATTTTTTTAATCGCACTGTAGAAACTGAAGGAGTCGGCTCCGGCGTAATTTTCCGCAAAGACGGTTATATTGTTACAAACAATCATGTTATTGCAGGTGCAAAGGAATTAATCGTTTCACTTTCTGACGGCAATACTGTCAACGGAGAATTGGTCGGTGCAGATGAAATTACAGATATTGCTGTTGTAAAAGTCAACGCGAAAGATTTGCCTGTTGCAACTTTTGGAAATTCTGATGATGTTATGGTTGGTGAACCTGCTATTGCTATCGGAAATCCTATGGGCTTAGAATTTCAAGGCTCTGTTACTGTCGGAGTTATCAGTGCACTTAACAGAACTTTGGAACTTAATGACAGACGCGTAAAACTTTTACAAACTGACGCGGCAATAAGTCCCGGAAATTCGGGCGGAGCTTTGTTGAATGCTGACGGAGAAGTTATCGGAATTAACAGTGCGAAACTTGCAACAAACGGAGTAGAAGGCATGGGCTTTGCAATTCCGATAAACACCGTGCAGAGTATTATTAACGAACTTATGGAAAAAGGTTATGTTGCTCGCCCGTATCTCGGAGTGACGATTTTTGATAAACAAACTGCCGCCCGTTACGGATATTCACTGAGTATTGAAAAAGGCGTATATGTTTTTCAAATTGCTGTCGGTTCTCCCGCAGATAAAGCAGGACTTCAACGCGGAGATATTATTTTGGCTGTAGACGACAAAGAAGTTAATTCCGTGACAGAAGTCAGAAACGATATTGCCGCCAGAAAAATCGGCGATAAAGTTAAAGTCAAATACGATCGCGACGGAAAAGAAACGACTGTTGAAATTGAATTAAAAGAAATACCTCAGCCGACCAATCAATAAAAAATTTTTTAAAACATAAAAAAAGCACGGACGGTAAATTCACTGTCTGTGCTTTTTTGGTTGAGTTTTTTTAAGAAAATTATTTTTCTTCGCTGTCTTTTTCAACTTCTGCCGAAACTTTATTTTCAATTTCGATGGGGAAAGTGACAACTTTTAAAGCGGTGAGAGTTTTTGCCGCTCCTTCTTCCAACAAATCAAAATCGCGGAGTTCGCTTTCATTTCCGACTTTGTGCCATTTGTCTTCATCGTCTTTGAAGTACATTTCAAATTCAAGCTGAAAATGTTTTTCGTCAGCAAATTTCACATGAAATTTTCCCGCACTGTACTGCAGACCTGCTTTTTCGTTTTTCTCGATAATTTCGGTAAGACGCGGCAAGGCAACTTCTTTAATATCCTCAATTTTCATGTTGGGCTTGAGGAGATTTTTAAAAAAATCCTTGACATTTTCGGCGACAACTTTTGCCTTTTCTACAGTCGATTCAACAGACTCTTTAGCCTTATCCATTTGTTTATCGACCGTTTCTTTTGTAATTGCCATTCAATATTCACTCCCAATTTATAATTTTTGAATTTCATAACTGCTGATTCTTTCAAATATTAAATTTTCCTGCCTAAATAAAAAATCCCTCCGCAGATAAATTTTCTGCAGAGAGATTTTTTTATCTTAGGTTTCCGAAAAAATTATTCTTCAACTTTGTAAAGCGTATAAGTTAAACCAAAACCAACTGCAAGAGCAATCAAGTTTACGATAATGTACTGAATAATTTGTCCGTTCATGTAGAGGAGCATACCAGGAATAACGGTAATACCCATGCCGGTACCTGCAAGACCCATAAAGCTGGAAATTGCACCGCCGACTGCACCGCCACAGCAACCGAATACAAACGGTTTCATTAAGCGGAGGTTAATACCGAAAATTGCAGGCTCGGTAATTCCCAAGAAAGCAGGAACTGTTGAGGAAATATAGAGAGCACGTTTTTTCGGATCTTGAGTTTTGAGAGAAACTGCCAATGCCGCACCGCCCTGAGCGATTGTTGCACAAGTGATGATAGCATTGAACGGGTCAGCTTTAATTGTGCTGAGGAGATAAATTTCCAACGCACTGAAGACGTGGTGAACACCGAAAATAACGATAACCTGCTGAAGTCCGCCGATAACAAGACCGCCGAGAACAGGAATTTCCAAGAAGTTTTGAACTGCACCGAAAACAACCGATTCAAGACCATGCATGATAGGTCCGACAACGAGGAAACCGAGAGCCATTGAAATTGTCAATGTCAAGAACGGAGTTACAATCAAGTCGATAACATCTGGGATAAAAGTTTTAAGCCAGTGCTGGAGTTTCGCCGCAAAAATACCGAGAACCAACGCGGGAAGAACTGAACCCTGATAGCCTACCAAAGGAACTGTGAAAAGTCCCACGTCCAAAGGAATAGGAACTTTGCCGGCATATTCGGGAATAGCGGCTGCTTCCTGCCAAGTCAATCCCAATTCTTTCAAGTCGTTAGCAAATCCACCGACGACATAAGCGTTAGGCAGAGCCGGGAAAACCAACATCAAACCAAGAACAATACCGATAACGGGAGTACCGCCGAATTTATTCATTGTAGACCAGCAGACCAATGCGGGCAAGAATGCAAATGCCGTATCAGTCAAAACTTGAGTCATCAATAAGAAGTTAGGACTCCATTCACTTCCGAGCGACAACAACGCTCCGCGAAGTCCCATGAAAAGACCTGTAGCAACCAAAACAGGAATGATAGGTACGAAAACGTCGCCCAATGTACGGGAAATTTTTTGTACCAAACTCATTTCGGCGTAAGCAGCTTCTTTTCCGCCGCCTGCACCAAGTGCGGGTTTTAATTTGATAAATTCTTCAGTGACTTTATCAACAAAACCTGTACCGCAGATAATCTGATACTGCTGAGCCGCAAAGAATTGACCTTTAACTCCGTCAATGTTTTCGATTTTCTTTTCTTGGATTTTCGATTTGTCATTGACAATAAGACGCAAACGAGTTGCACAGTGTTCAGCAGTTCTTACGTTATCGGGACCGCCTACATAGTGCATAATAGACTTGGCGACGCGTTCCGCATCCGGTAAGCCTGCAAACTTTTTAATAACGTCGTCGTCTGCTTCAGCCGAACCGCCGGAACTTTTTTCTTCTTTGGCGGCTTTTGCGGTGACTTTTTGTCCGTCAAGTTCAAAAGTAATGTCGCCGAATTCTGAATGGTTAGTAACAACAACAGGAGTTGTAGTTTCGTAACCTGCGTCAGTAATAACTTTCGGATCAAACTCAAGCAGAAGTTGTCCGCGTTTGACTTTACTTCCTGCCTCTGCTTTCGGTTTAAAACCTTTGCCGTCAAGTTTAACCGTGTCCATGCCGACGTGAATCAAAAGTTCAATTCCGTCGTTGGACTTCAAACCGATTGCGTGACCTGTCGGGAAGAAAACAGTAATCTCACCGTCAAAAGGTGCATAAACTTTTCCTTCGGGATCTTTGACAGCGGCGCCGCGACCCATTGCACCACCGGCAAACACAGGGTCATTGACCTCGTTTAACGGTGTAAGTTTACCGTTAATAGGACTGCTAATGCGTATGTCCTTCATCTCTTCGCCCTCCTTCAAGCGATACATAAAAAACACAGGAACGACCTACAAATTTATTTCAGCAAAATAAATTTCCAAGATTTAAAATGATTCAATTTCTCCGTGCCGAAACAAAATTTCAAGTATTTGCAAATCGCCCCTCCTCAAATAAAGTATGAAAAAAATATGTATGAATTATATCTGCATAAGGTTTTAACGTCAACTGCAAGAAGAAAAAATTTTTCGATAATTTTTTAACAATCTTTTGTTGATTCTAGTCAATAATTCCAGTACATTTTGGAAAAATAAAATCTGTCTTAAATCACTCGAAGTGAGCAAGAATTTTAATCGACGTTGTTAAAAATTTCTCGACAAAATAAATTTTCTGTGGAATAATTCCTTCAAAATTTTTGGAGGGATTTTTTTTATGATAATTTTGGCTTCTGCATCTCCACGCAGAAAAGAACTTTTGAAAAAACTTTGCGATAATTTTATCGTTGAATCTTGCGACGTGGAAGAAATTCAAACTGCTGACAATCCGAAAAATTTGGCGGTAAAAAATGCCGAACTTAAAGCAAAATTTATTTCCGCTCGGCATGAAAATGATATTGTTATTGGTGCTGATACGATTGTTACTTTGAACGGGAAAATTTTTGGAAAACCTGCCGACAAATTCGGTGCTGAAAAAATGCTCCGTGAACTTTCGGGAAAAAAGCATGAAGTTATAACCGGAATTGCAATTTGTACCGAAAATAAAATTTTTACGGCGGCAGAAGTCACCGAAGTTTTTTTTGGAGAAATGACTGACAAAGAAATTTCTGAATATGTTTCAACCGGCGAACCTCTCGATAAATCAGGCTCGTATGCTTTACAGGGAGGAGCGGCGAAATTTATCGAAAAAATTAACGGCGACTGGTCAAATGTTGTCGGACTTCCGCTATACAGACTCAGACAGCTGGCAAAATCTTCGGGGATTTCTCTTTAAAATTCCTTGTAATAAAAATTTAAGTCGGTTATAATTGCGAAAAATTTTTCTTTGCGGGAAGGTGAGTTTATGCGGCGGTATACTGTTTTGCTGTTGGCGGTTTTTATGCTGGTCTTATCTGCGGCGGCAGGAATGAGTTTTAAAGTCGGAGCAGACGAAAAATCTTTTGACGTACCCATGCAGGAATTGACGGCTTATACAACACTTCCTGCGGAAACTGTTACAATTTTGTCGGAGGCGTACGAAAAAGAAAGTCGTGTCAGAGTAAATTTTGTTCCGCTTACTCAACAAGATTTAATTCAAAAAGTTCGTGATGATTCTGTTTCAGATCCCACCGTTGTTAAAACTGTTGACGTTGTAATTTCGGACAGTGCAACTTTAAAAAAGGCGGCGGATTTAAATTTGTTTACGCCTTACACTTCAGAAATAAATGACTCCGTAAAAAACAGTTTCAAAGACGGCTATGACAGATGGGTCGGAATTTGGTACGATCCTATTGTTTTTTGTGCGAACAAAGATTATTTGAAAAAAATTTATGAAATTCCCGACACTTGGGAAAGTTTATCTAAATCAACTGCACGAATCGGAATCACAGATTTTTTGGCGGCTGATGCGTCCTCAAATTTGATGATGCAAATGATCGGAAATTTCGGCGACGCAAAAACTTTTGAAATTTTGGCGGGAATACATCCTAAGGTTGTTCAGTACGCAAAATATTTATCAAATCCCGTACGCCAAGCAGGTATGGGTGAAACTGATATTTCTGTTGCCATTGAGAGCGAAACGTTGAGATATATTCAGGACGGCTATCCGCTGAAAATAATTTATCCCGCAAACGGCACGGCTTATATTTTGACGGGAGTCGGAATCACTGCAAAAGATGAAGTCAAAAATAAAGCGGCTGGAAATTTTGCGGACTGGCTTTTAAGTGATGAAGCTCAAATGATTCTTCAGAAAACGGGCTTTTATTTTATTTCAACAAATCCCAGAACTTTGGCGTATAAAACTTTTGCGGGGAAAAATCTTGTGCTTTTCAATGATTCGCAGAATTTTACCGAACAACAGAGAAATACTTTTTTAGACCGCTGGGTTAAACAAATCAGATTTTCTAATTAGTGAGGCGAAAAAAATTTTGGATAACAAAAAAAATTTAAAAGCCGGAATTATAAGTTTGGGCTGTGCAAAAAATTTAGTTGATACTGAAGTCATGCTGGGAATTATGCGGGATAACAATATTACAATTACTCCGAATCCTGCAGAAGCTGACATTTTAATAATAAATACTTGTGCTTTTATTGCGTCGGCGAAAGAAGAATCAATCACGACGATTTTAAATTTTTCAGAGTACAAGACTGAAGGAAACTGCAAATCTTTAATCGTTGCGGGCTGTCTTGGTCAGCGTTACAGCAAAGAACTTTTAAACGAGATGCCGGAAATTGATGCAATAATCGGCACAAGTACATGGCACAGAATTATTGAGGCGATAAATTTAACTCTTCGCGGCGAGCGTGCTATTTTAATCGGCGACAAAGAAATTATTTACGACTCCAAAACTCCCCGCCTTCGCACTACTCCGAGTTATACCGCCTATGTAAAAATTGCTGAAGGTTGCGATCATAAATGTGCTTTCTGTGCAATTCCTTTAATTCGCGGAAAACAAATTTCAAGACCGATTGAAGATATTGTTGCCGAAGTTCAAAGACTTGCTGACGAGGGAGTTAAAGAAATAAATTTAATTGCTCAAGATACTACAAATTACGGTCGAGATATTTACGGAAAGCCGAAACTTGCCGACTTGCTCCGCGAACTTGTCAAAGTCGAAAAAATTTCATGGATAAGAATTTTGTACGCTTATCCGCAGAGTTTTACAGACGAACTTATTGATTTAATCGCGAGCGAAGAAAAAATTTGTAATTATATTGACTTGCCGTTACAGCATGCGGCGGACAGTGTTTTGAAACGCATGCACAGACCTGACACAAAAAAATCAATTGAAACGCTTTTAAATAAACTTCGTGAAAAAATTCCTGATGTTGCAATTCGTTCAACTTTTATGGTCGGTTATCCCGGCGAAACTGATGAAGAATTTGAGATTTTGAAAAATTTCCTGCTGGAACAAAGACTTGATAAAGTCGGCATTTTTGTTTATTCTCCTGAAGAAGATACCGCCGCTTATGAAATGGACGGGCAAATTTTGGAAGATGTTGCGGGCGAGCGTTACCATGAGTTAATGAGTATTCAAAGTTTAATTTCTCAAGAGATTAACGAAAGTTTGGTTGAAAAAGAATTTGATGTTCTGATTGAAGGACGCGACACGGAAACTGCCGAAGTTGTTGCGGGACGTTCTTACCGCGAGGCTCCTGAAGTTGACGGACAAATTTATATTGAGAATGACAGAAAGAGTTCTGCAGGCGATATTGTCCGCGTAAAAGTCACTGCGGGTTTTGCTTATGACGTTGCCGCAGAAAAAATTTGATTTTGCGAAAAAATTTTTTAAGGTGGTCTTTTTGTGAATAGTGAATTAAATGAAAAAGTTTCTGCTGACGATTCTATTTTGAAAAAAATTTTTAGAGGAATTGCACTTGTAGGTTTTGGAATTGTCGGAACTCTTTTTGTCTTTGTGAATGGAATGTTGGGAAGATTCGGAGAACCGAAAAAGAAAAAATAATTTTTTTTACGGAGGATAAAAAATCTTGTACGAATTAACTGTAAGATCCGAATTTGAGGCGGCTCACAAAATTAAAAATTATCCCGGGAAATGTGCACGGCTTCACGGTCATAATTGGATTGTTGAAATTGTTGTCAAAGGTTCTGAACTTAACGAGCTGGGAATTTTGGTGGACTTCAAAATTTTGAAATCCGAACTGAATAAAGTTTTGGAAGAATTGGATCATCAATACTTGAATGAACTTAAAATTTTTGCGGAAAAAGAGCCGACTGCAGAAAATATTGCAAAAATTATTTTTGAAAAACTTTCCTGCTCTGAAATTTTTAACGGTGCGGCAAAATTATCGGCAGTAAAAGTATTCGAGTCGCCGAAATCCTGCGTCATTTATTATCCCGACTGAAAAAATTTTTTTGAATATCCTGCCGAAAAAAATACGGCATTTTTTTTTGGAAATTTGCCGAACAGAATAATCCCCATAAATTTTGCCGAAGAATTTTTACAACTGATAGAATAAGGAGTGTTGATTTAGCTTGAATTTTTATCCGAAAATTTTATGTATGCTCTTATTGCTGGTATTTTTGCCGCCGATTGGTTTAATTTTCATGTACAAATTTTCTCCGTTCAACAGGCAAACAAATTTCATGATTGCGGTGGCTTGTATAGGATTTTTTATTTACGCTCAATTTTCTTCTCCGAACAGTTCAGATTTGAAATTATTTTTCACGGGAGAAAATAAAAAAGCCGCCTACCAAGTGACGACTGAAGAATTTATAGAAAAATTTAATTTAAAATCTGAAGAACTTGCCCGACAACTGCAAATGAAAATTAAAAATCCGCTGGAAGTTTCGGAAAAAAGTTTTCGTTATGAATTTAATCAGAATCTAATTTTGAGCGGAAAAATTGGAACGGACGAAAATATTTCTGAAATTGAAATTTTTGCCGATCCCAAAAATCAAGACGAATCTTTTCAAGCGATTGTTTGTATCGGTTTAATAATTTCTGTTTTCAATCCCGAATTGGATCAGGACGAACGCAGCGAAATTTTCAACGAATTAAAAATGTTTGTGGATAAGGGAACCGCGAACATGAACGAAAAAACCACACGCGGAAAAATTCAATACAGCGTACAGACTGACGAAAATAAAAAAGTTACTTTCAAAGCTGTAGTCATGAAATAATTTGTGAACGTGCTTTTTCAGCAGTTTTCATGACGGCAAGAGAAGTTTCAAGACCTTTCTGCATTGCGGAAAAGTCTTTTTTATTGTAAATTTCCGCAAATCTTTTAAATTCATGAGTCATTCGATGAGAAAATTTATTCAAAGAAATTTTTTCGACTTTATCTGAACCGCGAAGATTTATTTCAAAGCCCTGCAATTCGTTGGGCTTGCCGAGAGTCCTTATATATCCTTTTTCGCCTTGAATAATCGCATAACTTGGAGAGTCAGAATCTTTCGCGGCAACTGCGGACGCAAAAAAATTTTTATACTTCATGACAACAATTCCCGAAGTATCTACGCCGTTAAAACCGATATTTGCTGTATAATTTACTTCGTCAGGTTCTCCGAAAAGTCCGACAATAAAATTTAAATTGTAAATATTTAAATCGTACAAAGCTCCGCCGAATTTTTTCGGATCGAAAGCGGGAGCAACTTCACCTTGCAAATATTTGTCGTAGCGGCTGGAGTATTGAGAAAAATTTGCCGTGACTGCACGAATTTTCCCAAGCTGAGGAAGTTTTTCCTTTATCGCTGAAAAGTTAGGCAAATTTAAAGTAGTTATCGCCTCGAACACATACAAATTTTTTTCTTCGGCTAAATTTTTTATTTCTTCGACTTCTTTTGAAGTTGTCGCGAAAGGTTTTTCAACTATAACATTTTTTTCGGCGAGCAGGGCTTTTTTCGCGTATTCATAGTGAACGCTGTTAATTAAGCCGATATAGACAAAATTTATTTCTTCGTCTTTTAAAAGTTCGTCGTAGTCTGTATAAACTTTTTTGATTGAAAAATCTTCCGCGAGTTTTTCGGCTTTATCTTTGCTGTGAGGACGTGCAAAAATTGCCGTCTTAGAAATTTCAGGAACTTCTTTGAGTGCGGGCAAAGCTCCTTCATTAACAATTAAACCTGTTCCGCAAATTGCAAGATTCATAAAAAAACACCTCCGCAAAATAAAAAGTGCAATGCTCAAAAAGAACATCGCACTTTTTACAATTTATCAGTCGTCTAGAACGTACACAGTAACATTACGTCTGCCAAAATTCATTGCCTCAGAATAACTTTCCATACAAAGATCTATTTTATATCCGCGAATTGCTCCGCCTGTATCAGCCGCGATCGCCTCGCCGTAGCCCGGAATATAAAGACGAGTTCCGAGAGGAATAACACTGGGATCGACCGCCGCAACTCCGTAAGCTGCACGCATACCGGTAGCAGTATAACCGCTTCCGCTTCCGTCTGTAGGAAGATATGCTGACGCTTCCATCGACATCACACTTGCATAAGCAACTCTGCTTTCTTCTTCAACATCTTCAACTGCAGGCTCTTCAACGGTTTCAATTTCTGCCGCATTTTCGACAGGTTCACCCTTTTCTTCCTGCAAAGTATTTTCAATTTCAGATTTTTCTTCAACCTGTGTCGATTCTGAAGGTACTTGCTCCACCTCCAAAACTTGTGCAGTTTCTGCTGACTGAATTTCATCTGACTGGCTTGTAAAACCGGTATTCAGTGCCGCAAATCCTGCAAGCATCAGGCACAGTGCATATTTTTTTTCATTCATGCCCAACTTCTTTACCATTCTACGCTTCATTATTCCGCTGCTGTTAAGTGCTGAGATATTTCTCAGTCTAACCCGGAGCAGCCTTCCCCCTTTCAAAACTTAAAGTTTTTCTTTTAACGCGGGAAATTATAATACTTAAAAGTGAAATTGTTATGAAAAAACGACAATTTTTACAATTTGATTTCATAAAAGGCGTAACAATGCCGATTCTTTCGGGCAAAAATTTTTTTGCAACAAAAAAGCAGACTCTTCAAATTGAATTGTCTGCTTTTTCTGTCGTGAAAAATTCAACTTCTTCTCATAAAAATCGGAATATCAATTCCCGTACTTGTTGAAATTTTTTTAGGTTCTATCGGTTCGGGCTGTTTAATCGTCTGCTTAACTACCTGCTCTGTAACTTCCGCGAACTCGTCGCCGAATTTTGTAGCAATGATGGTAACTATAATTTTATCGCCGAGTTTTTCATCAATCGACGCACCGAAAATAATTTCTGCTTCAGGGTGGGCGGCTTCCTGAACAGTCATTGCAGCTTCATTGACTTCAAACATTGAAAGGGCATCAGTCGCTCCCATGACGTTCAGCAAAATTCCTCTTGCCCCCGAAACTCCTGTTTCAAGTAACGGAGAATCCATAGCCGCACGAACCGCATCAACTGCCGCATTACTTCCTGCTGCCTCACCGACTCCCATTAAAGCCGAGCCGGAATTACTCATAATAGTTTTAACGTCCGCAAAGTCAAGACTGATAAGTCCGGGAACTGCGATTAAATCTGAAATTCCCTGCACGCCTTGACGAAGAATATCATCAGCCAACAAAAATGCTTTAGTCATCGGAGTTTTTTTATCAACAACCTGCAAAAGTCTGTCATTGGGAATTGTGATAATTGAATCAACATTCTGCTTTAAATTCGCTATCCCCATATCAGCATTTCTTTTGCGTTTAGGACCTTCAAAAGTAAACGGGCGAGTAACAACTCCTACAGTTAATGCGTGAAGTTCTCTGGCACATTCCGCAACAATCGGAGCTGCCCCTGTACCTGTTCCGCCACCCATTCCCGCTGTAATAAAAATCATATCTGAATCAGTCAGAGCCTTTACAATTTCTTCGCGACTTTCAATTGCTGCCTTTTGACCAACATCAGGACGAGCTCCCGCACCAAGTCCGCGAGTCAACTTCGCACCGATTTGAATTCTTTTGTTGGATTTTGACATGGAAAGTGCTTGAGCGTCAGTATTTATCGCGATAAATTCCACGCCCTTTAAACCTGATTCAATCATTCTGTTGACAGCATTACTGCCGCCGCCGCCTATGCCAACGACTTTTATTTTCGCAAAATTAGATAATTCAATGTCATCAAATTCTAACATACCTCAATCCTCCGTTTGTTCTTGAATTTTTCGGATAACTTTACAGGGATTTCCAAAAGCCAAAACTCCTTCGGGAATATCTTTCGTCACTAGAGATTTTGCACCGATAACGGAATTACTTCCGATTTTTACGCCCGGCAACACTGTAACATCTCCGCCTAACCAAACATTATTTTCAATTATGATAGGTTTTGCAATTTCAAAGCCGGCATTTCTCTTTTCGACTTCCAAAGGGTGAATCGCCGTATAAAATCCGCAGTTCGGACCGACGAAACATTTTTTCCCGAAAATAATTTTTGCACAGTCCATTAAATAATTATTGTGATTAAAAAAACTTCCTTCACCGATTTCAATATTATAGCCGTAATCAACCATGAAGGACGGCAAAATTTCTATTTTTGAAACGTCTACATTTGGCAGAATTTTTTTCAAAAGTTCAAGTCTTTCAGAAGAATTTTTCGGGCTTGTGACATTAAATTTCATGCACAAATCTTTTGCAAAAATTCTTTCGTTGATTAGTTCTTCGTCAAAATTTGCGTCGTACCATTTGCCCGCCAGCATATCACTTTTTGCAGACATTTTTATTTCCCCTGTCTATTCAAAAATTTTTCTTAAACACGAAAATGTACTCGTGCTTGAAAATATAGAAGTCGTTTTTTAATGCTCGATACCGCCAAAGATTTTGATGATTGTTTTTGCCCTTTGTTTCTCCAAAATTTTTTACGATGACAGCTTTCAGCAAAAAATTTTTCTCCATGAAAAGTTCCATGCAGTAAAATCCAAGCGGAATAACTCGGCTGTCAGAGTACTTATCTCCGATAACGCAGGCACAGTAACGATTTTTTTCTAAAAATCTCGTCGTGTTGTCAATAATTTTGCCGAATGAGTTTTTAAAATCCTCAAGGTTCGTGCAGTTCGATAAGTCTTGAGGATTATCGGAAAATTTTATTATGTCCCAGTACGGCGGGTGAAAAATCACGAATTGAAAATTTTTTATCCCTGCAGAATTCATAACAGATTTTATATCAACTGTTCCGCTGTCCCCGCAAATCGAAATTATTTTCGACTCGGAATTTTCTTCAAGAGAAATTCTCTGCATGGTTTCTTCAAGAACTTTCTGCTGTAATTCAATACCGACAGCATTTCTTTTCATTCTTTGAGCCTCAATCAGTGAGGTTCCGCTACCCATGAACGGATCTAAAATCCAATCATTTTTTTTTGTGTAGCGTGTGAAAAGTTGATGAGGTATCTGCGGGACAAAATTTCCGTGATAATCTCCGACATGTACGCCTGAATTATCTCTCTTATCAATCAGCCATAAAGAGCCGGTTTCGACATCTGAATAATCTCTCCAAAGTTTTTCATCAATGTCGTTAAACTTCGGCATGACATTCCCCCGATTTTAATTTTGAAAACTTTTTGCATTTTAATAGATTGTTACATTCAAGTCAAATTTTTAGTCAGTGCTGTAACTGACAATAGAAAAATTCTTGCTTTGATTCAAATTTATTTCTCTGCCGTCTTCTGTAACTATTATCGGCATGGCAGAAAAATCTTTCGGGTAAAAAACGACTCGTCCTTTTTCTCCATTTGATAAAGTTACAGTCGAACCGATTAAACTGTCTTTAATTCTCGTTAAAAGCGGAACACAAACAGCAGGATCAAAAACTGCATAAACTTCACTCGTCAAAAATTTAATTGCGTCGAAGGGAGTTTTTTTGGTTTCTCCTTCATACTCTGCAGTCAGATTGTCATAAGCATCGGCAACCGCCACGATTCTTGCGAAGGGGTGAATTTTTTCTCCGCTTAAACCTTTTGAAAATCCTCCACCGTTCATTTGCTCGTGATGACATTGCACTACAGTGGGAACAGGTTCATCGAATCCCAAATTTTTTACGAGATTATAACCTTTTTTGACATGACCTCTATAAGTTTCAAGTTCTGCGGGAGTCATTTTTTCCGGACGTTTAATAATAAGTTCTTCAGGAAAATTATTTTTGCCCACGTCATGCAAAAATGCGGCGGTAACAATCGTGCGAATTTCTTCCCACTTATAATGCATCCACTTTGCAATAATTCCCGAAAAAATTGCCACACGTTCAGAGTGCAGAGCCAAAGTTGTATTCATATGTGCAAGGCTGAAAAGATAATTTATCGACGCATGATTGTCCGCCATCGGCAAAATTTGTGCGGCAAGTTTGGCAGTGGTTTTTCTTGCGGATGTACCGTCTTTAAGTTCCTGAAAAATTTGATCGGCAAGTTTAGAAACTTTTTCAAAGTCATGAGTAAATGCAGAATCTTTTTTGACAACTGCCGCCGCCTGCTGGAAATTTTTGCTCAAGTCAAATTCATCTTTTATAAATACGGCGGGAATTTCCAATTTTTTCAGACGCTCAATATGTTGATCCGTCAATATTGTATTCTCCGAAAGGACAACTACAAATTTATCATTTGTAACCGTCCTCGCCAAAACCATGTCCGTTTTAAGTTCTTCAACTGAAACTGCTTTCACTCAAAATACCTCCTTCAAAAGTGCGAAATTACAGAGCAAAAAATTTTTTCAAACTCTCAAAAACTTGCATTGAAATATTTAATACAGTATAATTCAACGGCTCAAAAAACACAATGAAAGGAAGAGTAATTCGATGAAAAAAATTTTTCTGGCGATGACTCTAGTACTTACGATGTTATTTACAGGCTGCGGAGGAGATCAGCCGAAAGACAATGCAGGCGGAAAAGACACGAAAAAAATTGTTATCGGTCTTGATGATGAATATCCGCCGATGGGTTTCAAAAATGAAAAAAATGAAATTGTCGGTTTTGATGTAGATTTGGCAAAAGAAACTGCAAAAAAACTCGGTGCTGAAGTTGAATTCAAAGGAATTGACTGGAGCAGTAAAGAGGCTGAATTAAAATCCGGTCGCGTTGATATTCTCTGGAACGGTTTGGATATTACTCCCGAACGTAAAGAAAATATGTTGTTCAGCGATCCTTACATGGACAACAGACAAGTTGTTTTCGTTCGTAAAGGTTCTGACTTGAAAATTTCTGCAGAGGCTGATCTTGCCGGAAAAAATATAGGAACTCAGGCGGCATCTACTGCTGAAGATTATGTCAACAAAAATGAAAATCTCAAAAATTCTTTCAAAGAATTTAAAACTTACGGCGATTACATGGCGGCTTTCATGGATTTGGAAAATGGAAGAATGGACGCTGTAATTTGTGATGAGATTGTCGGACGTTATTACATGTCAAAACACCCTGAAACTTTAGAAGCTCTTGACGTTACTGTCGGTCCCGTAAGTGAATTCGGAATTGCCTTTGCAAAAGAAAATACCGAACTTCGCGACAAAGTACAGAAAGCATTTGACGAAATTGTTGCTGACGGAACTGCAAAGAAAATTTCTGAAAAGTGGTTCGAGGCAGATTTAATCAAGTCTAAAGAGAAGAAATAATTTTCAGCGTAATGGATAAATTTTTTAATATGACGCTCCTTATTATGGAGGGAGCGGAAGTCACGCTGACAATTTTTGTCATAACTTTATTATTGAGTCTGCCGCTTGGCGGAATGGCGGCGTTGGGAAGAATTTCAACATTTGCACCGCTGAAATATTTAATGGAGTTCTATGTATGGATAATGCGGGGAACTCCTTTAATGTTGCAGTTGTTATTTGTTTATTTCGCACTTCCTATGGTCGGAATAAAACTTCCCGATGTTGCGGCGGCTCTTCTTGCATTCACGCTGAATTATGCGGCGTACTTTGCAGAAATTTTTCGTGCAGGTATTCAGGCAATTCCTCGCGGACAGTATGAAGCGTCAATGGCTCTGGGCTTAACACATTGGCAGATGATGCGTCATATAATTTTCCCGCAGGTTTTAAGAGTAGTTCTCCCGCCGATTTCCAACGAAACAATAAATCTTGTCAAAGATACTTCGTTGATTTATATTTTGGCGATGAATGACTTGTTAAGAGTTGCAAGAACTATTGTTCAGCGGGAATTTGACATGACACCTTTTGTAATTGCGGGAATTTTCTACTTGGCAATGACTGCAATTTTAACTTGGGGATTTAAAAAACTGGAGCAACGTTACGGCTCATATGAAACCTAAAATAATTTGGAATTTGGAATTAGGAATGTGGAACTGAAATAATGAGGAATGAGGAATTAGGAATGTGGAATTAAAATTTCTAACTCCTAACTCCTAATTCCTCATTAAACAAGCTCCTCATTAAAACAAGGGGGAGGCTTTTAGATGACAAGAAAATTTCTGCTGAGTCTCCTTCTTTTTTTATTGGGGATTTCAGCTTTTAAAATAAGTTATGCGGCTACTTTGGAAAATGTTCGATACAGTTACGGCTCTGGCACTGTAAGAATAGTTTTGGACTTGACTGATAAAACTGATTTTGAAGAATCGACTGCAGAAAATCCTTCGCGTTCGATTATCGACTTGCAAAATACAAGAGTCGCTCCAAATCTTCATAATTACTCCGCAGAATTAAATTCTACTGCCGCAAAAAAAATTCGCGTCGCTCAATTCAATTCAAATACCACAAGAATTGTTATCGAAACGATGGCAGCGGTAAATATTTTCAAACTCAACAACGGTCCGAGCGGTTACAGAATTGTTATTGATGTGGGAAATGCGGCTTTTAAAGAAAATCCTGAACTAAATAAACCGAAAGAACCCGAAATAAAAATTGAAACTCCCAAAGAAGAAAAAGAACTCAAGGACGATAAAAAATCTAAGGAAGATAAAAAATCTAAAGACGACAAAAAATCTAAAGACGACAAAAAGTCTAAAGACGACAAAAAATCCAAAGACGATAAAAAATCCAAAGATGACAGAAAATCTAAGGACGATAAAAAATCTAAAGATGACGAGCCGAAAAATATTGAAGATGATTTGAAAGAATTAACCGGTTTAGACGGAAAAACTATCGTCATAGATCCGGGACATGGCGGAGGAGATGCGGGAGCAATCGGACCGACAGGAGTTATGGAAAAATCTGTGACTCTTCGTGTTTCCCTTGAACTTGAAAAACTTTTGAAAGCAGAGGGAGCAAATGTTATAATGACCCGCAGAACCGATAAACCTGTTTCGCCCAGAGGAGATTCAGCATCTGCTATCGAAGAACTTCAGGCACGTTGTGATGTTGCCAATAGGTTGAAAGCTGACATTTTCATTTCGATTCACGCTGACAGCTTTACAAATCCTGACGCGAGAGGTTCAACCGGTTATTATTACGAGAAAAGCACAAGTCCCGACGGGAGAAGGCTTGCCGATGCAATTAGACGCGGTCTTTGCGAACAGATACAAACACCGAGCAGAGGAACTAAGCCATGCAATTTCTATGTAGTTCGCCATACTGATATGCCTGCCACTCTTTTGGAACTTGCGTTTATTTCAAATCCTGAAGAAGAAAAAATTCTTGACTCCGAAGAGGGAATAAAAAAAGCCGCACAAGGTATTTTGGACGGCATTGAAGATTATTTCGGATAAATTTTTATCAACTAAATTTTTTTAAACAAAGGGAGGTTTTCGGTATGAAAAAGTTTTTTTCCGCGATGTTTCTGGCATTTGTCATGATAATTTCAACAGCGGCTGTTGAGGCGGCAGATGTCCCGGACTTTGCAAACTTCGGAAGAGGTTATCTTGGTTACAGCGGTGCAGAAACTTCTACAAAAGGTTACACTGCCTACACCTACACCTGCAACATTGAAAATGAAACGGGCATGGCGGAAGAGTTCGTAAGAAATGTAATTGCCGCTTATCCTTTTAAACTTGCAGGTCATTACACTCAGGATTACACACAAAATTCAAACACGAGCTGGGAACATTGGTATTTCACTTACAAAGGAAATAAATATGTTGCACCGTTCCAGAGAAGTTACCGCGAAATTTATTCCTGTCATCTTGAAATAAGCAGATACCGCAACGGGCAAACAGGAGTTTCACATTTTACTATCCGTGTTGCTGACGGTCTTTCTTATGACGGCGGTTATTGAGAAGATACAATTTCTGAACAAAATTTTTTTGCCTGACCTTTGAAAAATTTTTTCAAGGGTTTTTTTGTGTTATAATCTGAAAAATTTTTTTGGGAGTCTTTTTATGAAACCTGTTGAATTAAATAAAAATTATGAGATTGAAATTTTAAGTCTGGGATCAAATGCCGAAGGTGTCGGACGGATTGAAAATTTTACGATTTTTGTTGAAAATGCTCTTCCGAATGAAAAAATTTTTGCGAAAATTATTGAAGTCAAAAAAAATTATGCGGTCGGAAAGCTGATAAAAATTTTGCGTGAAAGTTCGGACAGAGTAAAACCATTCTGCCCGATTTATTTTGAGTGTGGAGGCTGTCAACTTCAGCATTTGAATTATTCTGCACAGCTCAAACTCAAGAAAAAAATTATTTCGGACGCGTTGGAAAGAATCGGAAAAATTGACGGTGTGGAAATTTTGGAAACAATCGGCATGGAAAATCCTTTGCGTTACAGAAATAAAATGCAGTTTCCTGTCGGAAAAAATAAATCTGAAATTATTGTCGGCTGTTTCGCAAAAAATTCCCACAAAATTATTGATACTGATTCCTGTATGATTCAGCGAGAAGGAAATGATAAAATTTTGCGTGCCGTGAAAAAAATTGCGAACAAATTAAAAATTTCTGCTTATGACGAAGATAAACATACGGGAATTTTGCGGCATGTCATGGGAAGAGTCGGACTTAATAACGAATTGATGGCGGTTTTGGTGACGGCGAAAAAAAATCTGCCTGACGAAAAAAAAATTATCCGTGCAATTCGTGAAGAACTTCCTGAAATTTCTTCCATTCAGCAAAATATTCAGACTTACAAAAATAATGTCATTCTTGGTCGCGAAACAAAAATTTTGTACGGCAGAGAAACTATCAAAGACAAAATCGGAAATTTGAAATTTAATATTTCTGCACGAAGTTTTTTTCAAGTGAACACCGAACAGGCGGAAATTTTGTATAAAACCGCGTTGAATTTTGCGGAATTGAGCGGGCGGGAAATTGTTATTGATGCTTACTGCGGAACAGGGACTATCTCATTATTTTTGGCGAAGTCTGCTTATAAAGTTTACGGGATTGAAATTGTAAACTCGGCGATAAATGACGCGAAAAAAAATGCCCGCGAAAATAAAATTCGCAACGCTGAATTTATTTGCGGGGACGCGGTGAAAGTTATTCCAAAATTATTCAGCGAAGGAATTTTTGCTGATGTCGTAATTGTAGATCCTCCGCGTGCAGGCTGTGAAAAAAAAGTTCTTGAAACTTTTGCCTCCATGAATCCCGCAAAAATTATTTATGTTTCCTGCAATCCCGCAACGCTGGCAAGAGATTTAAAAATTTTATCTGAACTCGGTTACAAGACAAAAAAAATTCAGCCCGTTGACATGTTCCCTTTCAGTTCTCATGTTGAATCGGTTGCACAGATTGTAAAAGAAACTGATTAAAAATATTTTATAAATGGAGGATAATTTTTTATGAGTGAAGATTTTGTTTCAACGATAAAAGAAATTTTAAAATACGGCGGTTCGACTTTTGCGGCTCTGATTGTGATGAGCGTTTACACGACGACCGACGGACTTTTTATCGGAAATTTTATCGGGACTAACGGACTGGCGGCAATGGCTTTAATTTATCCCGTGACAATTATTTTTATTGCCATCGGAACTTTATTTGAAACCGGCGGAAGTGCTGTTGTTGCAAGTGTTATCGGCGAAAATAAAAAAGACACTGCAGAAAAAATTATGAGGACAAATTATTTCACAGCCATTATTGTCGGAATAATTATTGCAGTTGTCGGAAATATTTTTGTTGAAGATTTTTTAAAATTTCTTTCTGACAATCCCGAAGAATTTTTAATAATTGATCTGGCTGTTTCGTATTTGCGAATAACTCTTTGCAGTGTTACGTTTTCGATAATGATTTATATGACCGGAGCATTTATGCGTTGTATCGGTCAGCCTTCGCACGTTGCTTATTTAATGTGTACGACAGTCGTTATAAATATAATTTTGGACGCACTTTTTATAATTGTTTTTGGCTGGGGAATGGAAGGTGCGGCAGGTGCAACATTTATTGCACAATTTTCCGGAGCAGTGATAACTTTTTACTACTTTAAATTTTCCAAGCATAAATTTTCAACTAAATTCAGCATTGGAGATTTTGAGTACATTTTTCAGGAAATAAAAATTGGTGCGGGTTTTGGATTTGCGTCCCTGATGTTGTTCGTCACCGAATATTTTTTGAATTTTATTTTGCTGCAATATGACGCGGCACATTTATTATCTGTCGCGGCAATTTCAAATATAATTTTGAGTTTTGTATTTTTGCCCTTGAACGGATTGGACACTGGAATACAGCCGTTAATGAGCAAACTTTTTGCAGAGAAAAAAGAGAACGAATATTTAAACGTAATGCGTTACGGATTTTTCACGACGATGATTTTGACTGTCGGAATGTATATCATATTGATGATTTTCCCTGAAGAATTGGCGAGATTTTTTATTGAATCAAATGAGCCGATAACAGAAGACATGGTAATTTTTCTTCAAATGTTGTTTTTGTTTCAACCTTTCGTCGGAATTTATACATGGCTCAGCGGAATCATGGCGGCACTTGAAGATGAATGGCGGAATATTGTAGTAGGCTTATCGCCGATTTTTGTTCAAGTCCCGTTGATGTGGTTTATGCCAAAATTTATTCCGATAGAATATGTAGCTTTGGCTTTTTCTCTGCAGGACGTTGCGGAAGCTTCAATCGCGTTTTTATTGATACATTCTTTTTTCAAGATGAAAGGTATTTCATTCAAGAAAATTTTTAAACCGCGGTAAAAATTCTTTCATTTTTTGGCTTTTTTATTTTTTCGTGCCTCATAACGTTTTTTTGATTCGGCAATAATTTTGTTCATCGGGTGATTTTTCCGAGTTTCGCAATTTTCATTTCCGCAATAAAACATTGGGGTACGTTCTTTAAATTTATGCAGGAACATTGTACCGCCACAAACTTTACAAGGTTTTTCCTGCGGTTCGTCCCAAGTTGAAAAATCACAAGCAGGAAAATCTTCACAGATAAATGAATTTCTTTTTCCGAAAAGTCTTTTTGTCAAACGTTTTCCGCATTTCGGACATTTCTTGTCGAGATATTCCAAAATTGGCTTTGCGTTTTTACATTCGGGATAACCTGAACACGCCAAAAATTTTCCGTAGCGTCCTCGTTTAATCAGCATGGGCTTTCCGCATTTGTCGCAAATTTCGTCGCTCAATTCGTCGGGCTGTTTTTGCGGAGTGGCATTTTCTCCAAGTTCATTCATTGCCTGTTCAAAATTTTTAACAAAAACGTTACAATAATTTTCTATAACAGAAATTTTTTCCGCCTTTCCTTCAGCAATTTCCGAAAACTGCACGGAAAGTTTTTTATAAGAATCTGAACTGAAATCTTCATCAAAAAATCCGTCAAGAGCCTCCAAAACTTTTTTGCCTGTCGGAGTGATTTTATAAGTCGAATTTTCAGCCGTAATATAATTTCTTTTCAGCAGTGAAGAAATCCCGCCCGCGTAAACTTCAGCCCAATCAATTCCAAGTTTATCAAGAGCCGCCATCAAAGATGCGTCGGAACATTCGCCGCCCAAAATAAATTTTTCGTCAACTTTTTTTTCGGACTGATTGAAAATTAAATTATAAAGTTGAAATTGTCCGTCAGATAAAAATTCCTTGACGCTTTCCGGAGTGCGTTTTTCGTCCGTCAAAAAAATTTCTTCGCCGTGAGGAAATTTTATTAAACCTGTCCTCTCGTCGTCATTTAAACTTACGCCTTCAAAAAGTTGTTCGGCAATCACGCGAGTTTTTGCGGCGGAAAAATTTAATTTTTGAAATGCAAGCTCCTGCATAACTGCGGGAGTAAATTTTTTTTCAAGAATAATTTTGCCGTCTATTTTTTTTTCGGTGATGAGTTTTAAAAGAAGTACACGAAATCTGCCGACTTTTACTCCGCGATAAATTTTGCAGGAAAGATAATCGCCAATTTTTTGACTGACAAATTTGTCGATAATCTGACGAGCCTGAAAAGATTTAACAAGATTTTCGTCAATAGGTCTTGCATAATCCTGAAGATTTTTTATTTTGTCTTTGGTGAGTTCGTCAAGAAAAATTCTGCACTTGGATTTTGCATTTACTCCGAAAAGTTCGCAACACTGTTTTGAAAGAAATTCTCCAGCACCGTCAGGATTCATCGCAAAAAAAACTCTTCGAGCATTCAAAGATTCTTTTTCAATTTCTTTCACCAGCGGAGCTTTTCCGCGAACTTTGATATATTCCGGAGAATAATTTTCTTCGTCAATTCCGAGTCGGCTTTTCGGCAGATCTCTTAGAAATCCGTCTGTAGATATTACCAAAAAAGATCTTCCCAAAAATTTTTTCAGCGTTCGAGCTTTGCCCGCTGTTTCAGTGAGTATCAAAGTTTTTAATGTTGTTTCCTTCGACAATTAAAACCCTCCAAGCTTTTTTCAATTAGAAATGAGGAATGTGGAATTAAAATTCCTAACTCCTAATTCCTTCTGTATCGTCCGCCGTCTTCAGTAATATATTTTTTCAGTTCAAGTTCAAGAATTATAGACGAAATTTCTGCCGCGTCAATATCATCAACCGACATCAAAATTTCATCGAGAGTAATATATTCTTCAGCGGGAATTATGTCAAAAATTTTTTTCTCCGTGTCAGTAAGTTCAATCGGTTTGACTTCCAAAATTTTCTTCTCTTCAACAGGTGCGGGAATTTTTTCAGTTTCAAAAATATTTTGTTCGACTGAAAAATTATATTTCTTCAAAATATCTTTGACATCATTTAACAAAATCGCACCGTTTTTTATGAGATTGTTACAGCCTAAACTTTTTTCGGAAAAAATATTTCCCGGCACGGCAAAAACATCACGAGAAAATTTTTTTGCGTCCTCTGCCGTCAAAAGTGCTCCGCTTTTTTCTCCCGCCTCAATAACAATCACACAGCGTGAAAGCCCCGCAATAATTTTATTTCTTGCAGGAAAACTTCCTGTATTCGGCTGAAAACTCGGACTGAATTCACTTATGACAATTCCTTTTTCAGAAATTTCTTCAAGCAGTTTTTTTTTCTCGCTCTTGAAATAATAACTTATTCCTCCGCCCAAAATTGCCGCCGTTCTTCCGTTTTTCATTGCACCGATATGAGCGGCAGTATCAATTCCTTTAGCTGCTCCGCTGACAATCGTTAAACCTGCCGCCGCAAGTTCGGAGCTGATTTTTTGAGCGGCTTTTTTTCCGTATTCAGTCGCCTCTCTTGTTCCGACAATCGCAACTCTTTCCGAAAAAGTTCTTAAATTTCCGCGATAATAAAAAATTGCCGGAGCAGACGGAATATTTTTTAAGATAGGCGGATAATCTTCGTCAAGAATACAGCACAATTTAAAATTTTTCTTTTCGCAAAAACCTTCAATCATTTCGGGAGCCTCAGGAAATTTTTTTCTGAATTCAAAAAAAGATTCCAACGCATTTGACGGCAGATTTATTTTTTCAAACTCTTCCCGTCTTGCATGCCATGCTTTTTCCGCACCTCCAAAAAAATTTGAAATTTTTATTACTCGCTGACTTCCCATTTGATTCGCGGCTTTCATTGCCGCCATAAAATATTTCTCCAACGCACCAACGCCCTTCTAATAATTTGGAATTTGGAATGAAGAGTAAGAAAATTTTTTGTCTGAAATATTTTCCTTTGATTCTTTCGACTTGAAAATTTTCCTGCCAAAAAATTTTTATGGGCGGCAGGGATTTTATTTTACTGTATAGAATTTTCAAACGTCATAAATTGTGCGTTGATAAATCGTAAAGAAAAGCGGGTGAATGTTGGTGGAAAAAGTCAAAGTGATGATTGTTGATGATTCAAAAGTCAGTCGTGCTATATTGGCAAACCACTTGTCGAAAACAAATTTTGAAGTCGTCGCTATGGCGAAAGATGCGGCGGAGGCTTTGAAACTTTATCATGAATGTAGTCCTGATATTGTGACGATGGACATGAATTTGCCGGACGCGGACGGAATAGAATGCAGCAGAAGAATTCGTGCGGCTGATCCTGAAGCAAAAATCGTAATGATAAGTGCGATGAGGGACGGAAATTTAATAGCACGCGGCAAAGAAGTCGGAATCGGTGCATTTTTGCAGAAACCTGTAAGCACAAACGCAATAATTGATTCACTGATGATGCTTTGTCAAAAGAAAGTCAGTCGTGTTGCAATGCTCAGAGAATCTTACGTAAAAATTTTCGCGAATTCTTTAAAGCAGGGAATTTTTGAAATGATTGCAGTAAAAGTCGAGCCTGTTATAGAACATTACGACAAAAAATATTTGGACGTGGACGGAATAGCGGTCATAGTCGGCTTGACGGGCAGTCCTTCCGGCAGAGCGATATTTTACATGTCGAAGGACACCATGAAAAATTTTTCAAAGAAAATGTTGAGCAGTGAAGATTTATCTGACGATGAAATCCAAGATGCAGTGGAAGAAGCGGCAAATATTATCATGGGGCATGGCGTTTCAAATGTAAACGACGTTTTTAAAGACAAAGAATTGAGAATTACTCCGCCGGGTACAATCTGCGGAGCGGGCATCAGGGTGGCGAGCCCGAAACTTACGACTTTCAAACTTACAGCCCCGACAAATTTCGGCGACATTTGCGTTAATGTCGGATTCGCGGAAGGAGATTGATAGCGTGGATGCAAAACTCGTAAACCCTTTTATTGATGCGTTTATGGCGGTTATGCCGCAAATAGGTTTTCCAACGCCGACAAGAAAAAAAGTTTTTTTACAGGATAGAAATATTGTCAGCAATGGCGTTGTTGTTATGGTCGGATTTACAAAACAAATGCGTGGTAATGTTGTTTACAACATGAAAGAGGACGTTGCAAAATTTGTAGCGTCAACCATGATGATGGGCATGCCCGTTGCAGAATTTGACGCAATGGCTCAAAGTGCGATTTGTGAACTTTCTAACATGCTTTCTGCAAATTCCGCAACCAATCTCACGAAAATGGGACTTGAAGTTGATATTTCTACTCCCAATTTGACTATCGGTCAAGGTCTTTCCGTAAAAATAAGCGACAGTCAATATCTTACTATTGAAATGGATTTGGGCGGACACAGCGTTGATATTGCAATCGCTGTTGACAGGAATAATTAAAAAAATTTTCTAATAACAAAAGTAGAGTTTCTGAGTGGAAGCTCTACTTTTTATTTTGGGAGGAAAAATTTTTTATGCAGATTGATTGATTATTACTCCGACGATTAAAATTACCAAAAACTGTGAGAAATTTTTAGCAGACGTGAAATGCGAATAGAATCTCACGAAAAAAATTTAGTATTTATTGTCGTCGGAGTAATATCTAGCCCGTTAAGCTAGCAGATAAACAAAATTTTATCATTTATTGTCGTCGGAGTAACAGTTCGCGAAAATCGAAAACCCACATACACTACAATTAAAATATTTTCTGCACCGCTGATAATTTTTTCTTCCAAAATTATTTCATCACTCGTGCATTAAATTTTTCGATAAGTTTTACAGGGCGATAAGATTCTTTTGCTTGTCGAAGTCCTTCAAGTCCCATATCTGATTCGCGATTTATAAAAGTCACGTCAGACCATTCAGCCGCCACAAAATTTTGATTTATCGCGGTATATGCTCCGCGAATTTCCGGATTTGCTTTTTCAACATGAATTACTGCGGTATCAGAATTTAATTTTTCTCCAAAAGTAAACGCTATAACTTTTCCGTCAAGTAAAATTGCTCCGCCTTTCAGTTTGAACTCGTCGAAGTTGTCAAAAATTTCATGTATCGCCGCCTGTTCGTAACAAATAAACGGATCGTCAGGATTTATTTTTTTATGAATTTCGTACCAGCGGTTTAATTCGTCGCGACACTTGGGAATAATTTCAGAAGTTATCGGCAAATATTCAGCCGTCGGAAATTCTTTTCGGAAAGAATTTAAATGATTTTTTTTGCCGTGATATTTTCTGCCCGACAAATTTATTAAATCTTCCGCCAAATAAACATAATCAAATTCATTTCTGTCAGGCTCGATTTCAAAATTTGCATGCGGATATTTTTTAAGCTCTTCAGTAAAATTTTTTTCGACTATAACAAAAGAAAAATTTTTTTCGCCTTTATTTTTTTCTGCCCAGTCCAAAATTTTTGTAATTGCGTCCTGCATTTTTTCCTGCTGTCCTACAGGTTGCCAAGCCGCCAACATATCCTCACTTGACGACGAAATAAAAAGTACTTCATCTTCCACAGTCCACTGAATATTGCAAAGGTTTCTCCAAATGTACAAATTTGTGAAATTATGTTCGGAGTTTTCGTAATAACCCGCATTGTAAAATTTGTCGATAATTTTTTTGTCTGCTTTTTCCAAATTTTTAAATTCCATATTCCAAACCCCTTAAAAATTTTTTTCGTGATTCACTTAATCACCAGCGTAATTTTCTTTGCCATGCAGTCATTTCTTTTTGTCCAAGCGGCAAATCTATTGATTGACCGTTGTCGTAAAAAAATTTGAATCTGACTTCTTTCGCCAAAAGTAAATCTCTCAAAGCATTTTTCGGCAGACTGACGAACAATTTATTTTCATTTTTCCACTGCATGCGAGTTTGTTTTGTGGCGGCAGGCATTTCCCATGGAGCTCCGTCAGTGAAAAGCACTGCACGTTTTAAAAATTGTGACTTATCGTATCTGTAATCCCAAAGACTTAAAACTGCTCCCTCAAGTCTGCCGTCAATATCTCTGGACGCTTGAAAATCTAATCGAGCATATTCTTCAAGAGTGGTCGCTTTTCTGTGATCGTGATTCCATGTATAACTCACTCCGAAAATTCCTATCGTGAAAAGCAAAACACCGATTCCCAAAAAAATTTTCTGCATTATTTTCTCCGTAAAAAAATTTTTGAACTTACAAATTTATTTTATACATCTTGTCGCTGTTAATAATTTTATCCAAAATTGATTATAATTTTTATTTTGTTAAGCGTCAAATAAAAAAAGGGCGTTTAATTTCCCCATTTATAAGCTGGAAATTTTTCGCCCGGTTTAATGAATCAGAATCCGTTATTTAAAAATTTTTAGTAATTTCAAGTGCTTTTCCCGTACCGAGAGCAACACAACTCAAAGGATCGTCAGCAACGGAAGTCGGAATATCTGTTTCACGTCTGATAAGTTCATCAAGACCGTAAAGCATTGCACCGCCACCCGTCAAAACAATTCCTCTGTCAATAATATCCGCCGCAAGTTCGGGAGGAGTTCCTTCTAAAACTTTTTTCACGCAGGAAACAATTTTGCCGACAGATTCTTGAAGTGCATCGGCGACTTGATTTGAATTTATCTGAATATTTTTCGGAAGTCCGGAAACAACATCACGTCCGCGAACGTCCATTGTTAAATTTCTTGCTCCCGCATAAGCCGCACCGACTGTAACTTTGATATTTTCAGAAGTTCTTTCACCAATCATCAAATTATAGTGGCTCTTAATATAAGCCTCAATATCAGAATCAAATTTATTTCCCGCAACTCTGAGGCTGTCACCGTAAACAATTCCGCCGAGAGAAATTACTGCAACGTCACATGTTCCTCCGCCAATATCTACAACCATCGAACCGACAGGTTCAGAAATATCAATTCCTGCTCCAAGTGCAGCGGCAATCGGTTCTTCAATGAGTTCAGCTTTTTTTGCTCCTGCCTGTTCAGCCGCCTCTTGTACCGCTCTTTTTTCCACAACGGTTACGCCGGTAGGAATACAAATCATGACATAAGGTCCGAACAAAAAAGATCTGCCGACAACTTTTTCCAAAAAATGCCTAATCATTGATTCCGTCATGTCATAATCAGCAATAACTCCGTCACGAAGCGGACGAATCGCAACAATATTTCCCGGAGTACGTCCGATCATTTGTTTTGCTTCTTCGCCTATAGCCAAAACATTATTTGTATCTCTATCAACTGCAACTACTGAAGGTTCACGAAGAACAATTCCTTTTCCCTTTACAAAAACCAAAACATTTGCCGTCCCTAAATCTATACCTACACTGGTTGACACACCAAACAAATTAAAAAACTCCTTTCGCATAAAAAACACCGCGAATTTTAACACGCTTTTTTTTTGTTTACAAGTACAGATTGACACTCTCCCGCGTGCGTTTCATAAATTTTATAGCGGTTTTCATAAATAAAAACACAAAAAATGGTATAACAAACCAAGCAAAATTCCAGTTGAGAGAAAAATGTGAAATATGAGTAAAAAAATCTTGACCAAAAACGAAAGAGAGCGACTAGTTGACGCGTATACAAGTATGGGAAAAGCAAAGATAATAGCAAAAGCGTACGGAGTGTCAGCACAAAAGGTATTCCGATTGGTAGCACAGAAAAAAAGAACCGGCTCGCTGGAACTTGAACTTCATAAGCCCAAAATAAGCGAAGAAGATTTATAAAGAACGGCAGAACTTATAATCGAAGAACCCGACATAACTTTGCAAGAAATAATCGATAGATTAAATCTTTATTGTAAAGTTCCGTCGGGGTTACTGATATTATTTTTTCAAACCGCTATAAATTAACAGGTTCTAAAAGCAGAATTTAAAATTTTTCTGACTTCTCCAATTAAATAGAGAGAACCCGCAACAATTTTCACACCGTCGAAATTTTTTATTTTTTCCACAGCGTCAAAAATATTTTCTGCTCCGATACATTCAACTCCAAAATTTTTTAATTTACCGCAAATATTTTCTACACTTTCTGCACGTTCTGAAATCGGTTCAGTAACAATAACAAAATCTTCTGCACGAAACAAATTTTTTATAATCCCGTCAATATTTTTGTCGGCGAGTGCTCCAAAAATAAAAATTCTTCGACCGTCAGGAAATTTTTTATCAAGACTTTTACGAAGTGCCGCCGCTCCATGCGGGTTGTGTGCTCCGTCGATAATTATTTTTCCGAAATTTGTTTCAACAGTTTCAAAACGTCCCGCCCAGTGAACTTTTTTTAAAGCGGAAAAAATTTTTTCGTCAGGAATTTTTAAAAATTTCGCCGTTTGAATTGCGACAGCAGAATTTATTTTTTGATATTCTCCCTGTAAATTCGTTTCAACCTCAACAGGTTTATCGACGATATACAGCGGAGAATTATTTTTTTTCGCAACTTCTTGAATAATTTTCAGCGGTTCACCTGTTGCGGCAGTAACGACAGGAACATTTTTTTTGATAATCCCCGCTTTATTTCTTGCGATACTTTTTAAATCTCCCAAAATATTTTCATGATCCAGAGCAACATTTGTTATTACAGAAATTTTCGGAGTAATAATATTTGTTGAATCCCAAGTCCCGCCGAGTCCAGTTTCAATAACTGCAAAATCAACTTCACTTTTTGCGAAATATGCAAAAGCTGCCGCCGTCAAAACTTCAAAATGTGTCGCAGGAATTTCAAAATTTTGTATCAATGAAAGAATTTCTGCAAATTCAGATTCAGAAATATTTTCTCCGTTGACTTTGATTCTTTCGCAGTAACTTTCTAAATGCGGAGAAGTGAACAGCCCGACTTTAAAACCTGCCGTCTGTAAAATTTCGGAAAGCATTGCACAAACCGAACCTTTGCCATTTGTCCCCGCAACATGAATTGATTCAAAATAATTCTGCGGGTTTCCAAGTTCTTTTGAAAGTAAATTTATTCTTTCAAGTCCAGCCTTTATTCCGAAAATACATCTTTCTTCAAGATATTTTAAAGCGTCGTCATAATTTTTAATTTCCATGAAAAATTCTTCCTTCAAAATAAAATTTTAAAATCCCATAAACAAACTTATTTGATCTGTTTCGTCCAAATCATTTAAACAGCCGTGTTCTTTTAATACGGCGATACTTGTTTTATTTATTCCCGATTTATTTTGTAAATCTTCAATGGAAGTAAATTTTCCTGATTTTCTGGCTTCCTCAATTCCTTTTGCCGCAACTTGTCCCACTCCGTCCAATGACGCAAGCGGAGGAAGTAAAGAATTTTCCAAAACAATAAATCTTTCTGCGTCCGATTTATACAAATCTACATGTTCAATTCCAAATCCGCGTGAAAACATTTCTTTTGCAAGTTCAAAAACTGCAAGTTTTCCGCTTTCTTTTAAATCAAGTTTTCTTTCGTTGGAAAGATTTTCTAATTTTTTTATCTGCGAATCAACATAACTTTCACCTTTAACAATTTCATTCGCGTCAAATTCATCTGCACGAATTGAAAAATATGCCGCATAATATGCCAAAGGATAATGAACTTTGCAATATGCAATTCGATAAGCCATCATAACATAAGCCGTTGCATGAGCTCTCGGAAATAAATATTTTATTTTTTGACAAGAATCAATATACCAGTCGGGAACTTTATGAGATTTTAAATCCTCCACAAATTCTTCAGAAATTCCTTTTCCCTTACGAACATTTTCCATAATTTTAAAACTTTTTAATTCGTCAATACCATTATGAATTAAATACATCATAATATCATCACGTGCAGAAATTGCGTCTTTTAATGTGCAGTGACCTGCTTTAATTAAATCTTGAGCATTTCCAAGCCAAACATCTGTTCCATGAGAAAATCCGGAAATTCTTACCAAATCACTAAAACATTTAGGATTTGTGTCTGCAATCATTTGTCGAGTAAAAGACGTGCGAAATTCCGGAATTCCAATCGCATCTTTCGGATTGAAAATTTTCATCGTCGGTTTATCGTCAAGAGGAATTGTTTGCGGATCTCTGTGAGTAATTTTTTCCAACATTTTTATAACTGTCGGATCATCGTGACCAAGAATATCTAATTTTACTAAACGTGAACTTATTGAATGATAATCAAAATGCGTCGTAATTGTTTCAGAATTTTTATCGTCGGCAGGGTGTTGAATCGGAGTAAAATAATGAATATCCATATTACGGGGAACAACCATAATTCCTGCGGGGTGTTGTCCCGTTGTTTTTTTTACTCCCTGACAACCTTCAGAAATTTTTGCAATATATGAGCCGTGTTTTTTTATATTTTTTTCTTCAAAAAATTTTTTTACCAAACCGAAAGCAGTTTTTTCTGCAACTGTTGTGATTGTTCCGGCTCTGTAAACATTATGACGACCAAATAAAATTTCTGTGTATTTGTGTGCAGTCGGTTGATATTCTCCCGAAAAATTTAAATCAATATCTGGAACTTTATCGCCGTCAAATCCCAAAAAAACTGCAAACGGAATGTCATGCCCGTCTTTTGTCAAAGGATAACCGCAAACAGGACAATTTTTATTTTCTAAATCATATCCGCAACCAACTTCACCATGCGTAAAAAATTTGCTGTAATTACATTTTTTGCAACGATAATGTGGCGGAAGAGGATTTACTTCTGTAATTCCTGTCATTGTTGCTACAAAACTTGAGCCGACACTTCCACGACTTCCGACTAAATATCCGTCGTCGTTAGATTTTTTTACAAGTCTTTGAGCAATTAAATACAAACTTGAAAATCCATGCTGAATTATCGGTTTTAATTCTTGTTCAAGTCTGTCCTCAACAATTTTCGGCAAATTTTCTCCGTAAATATATTTTGCTTTTTTGTAGGACATTTCTCTAATTTCTTCATCTGCTCCCGGCATTGAAGGAGAATATAAAGCTTCGGGAATCGGTTTTAAAAATTCAATTTCATCAGAAATTTTATTCGGATTCGTGACAACTGCATCGTAAGCAGTTTTTTCGTCAAGATATGAAAATTCTTGCAACATTTCGTCAGTCGTCCGCAAAAATAACGGCGGCTGATTTTCTGCGTCCTCAAATCCTTTTCCGTACATCAAAATTGCTCTGTAAATTGAATCTTTCGGATTTAAAAAATGTGCGTCACAAGTTGCGACGAGAGGTTTGTTTAATTTTTTTGCAAGTTCGGCAACTTTTTTATTTATGTTAATCAAATCTTCGTCAGTTTTTACATTCGGAAAATCTTCACTTTTTTTTAAAAAATCATTGTTATGAATCGGCTGAATTTCCAAATAATCATAAAAATTTGCAATTTCTTCAATTTTTTTCTCAGGTTTTTCTTCGACGATTGCCCGAATAAGTTCGCCCGCCTCACAAGCCGAACCGATTATTAAACCTTCACGAAATTCTTTTAAAACTTCTTTCGGGATTCTCGGAGTGCGATTATAAAATCTAAGCTGACTCATTGAAACAAGTTGATATAAATTTTTTAAACCGACTTTATTTTTCGCAAGTAAAATTATGTGGTAAGCCGGCAAATATTTTTTGTCTTTCGCAATTTTTCCGTTGAAAAAATTTTTTAAATCAAAAAATTCTTCTTCATCGCTCTTAATTCCCAATTCTTCGTTTTCAAGTTCCAAATAACCCTCCATTCCGTAAATAATTTTTATTTCTTTTCCTTTTTTCTTCAATTTTTCTGCAGTTTTTGCGGCTTCCGGAAATGCCTGAACAACTCCATGATCCGTTATCGCAATAGATTTCCAATTCCAATTTGCGGCGGTGGTGACTAATTTTTCAGCAGAAATTACAGCGTCCATCATGCTCATCGTCGTATGAACATGAAGTTCAGTTCTTTTAATTTTTGCGTCGTCGGTTCGCTCGTCGGAAATTTTTATTTCTTCAATGCTGTCAATCAAAAAAATATTTTCTTTCAAATATTCGTCGTACTTGACGACACCAGAAATTTTCAAATTCATTCCGGATTTTAAATTTTCCGCCAAATTTTTTGCTTTGTCGATTGATTCTTTTCGGAAAAGTTTTTTGCAAATAATTCCTTCGGTTGCGTCAACAAGACTGAAAGTCACAGAACCCGAACCGGTTTTAAATTCGCGAAAAGTCACGCCGTTTTTATCGCCGCTGCCGATTTCTCCGCAAATTACAGATTTTTTATCAAGTTTCAAATTCATAATTTCGGTAACAGGCTCGGTAATTTTTTTCCCGAAAATTTTATCGCCCTTCAAATCATCGAAGTTAGAAATTTTTTGAACAGGCGAAACAAATTTTTGAGGTGTCGGAGAAATTTTAGTTTCTGCTTGAGGAATAACATCAACAAAAATTTTTGCATTGACGGAAAATTTTTGCGACAAAAAATTTGACAAATTTTTAATTTCGACAGGTGAAGGAGATTTTAATTTAATTTCCCAGCAATTTATTTCGGGAATGATGATAACATCTTGAAGAGAGCAGTTTTTAAAATTTTCTGCTGCTGAAAAATCTTTAATAATCTCGTGAAAAATATTTTTGTCTTTCAAAATCAATTTGTAACGTTTCATAAAAAAAAATCCTCCGAAAATTTTTTGATGAATTATAACACAAAAAATTTCTCCGAGAAAATTTTAAAAATTTTTGAGCAAAAAAATTTTTCTCACCGTTAAATAAAAAAATCTTCGATAAATTTTTCATCGGAGATAATTTTTTTGCGACTCTATTTTCTATTAGAATTTTCTTTAACAGGTTTTATAATTGCCGCCGCTCCCGCAATTAAAATTGTCAAAATTATTGTCCGAGTTCCCGCAGTAATGTAGCTGAAAAAATATTCCGCCAGAAAACTCATCGCAAAACTTATCATGACGACCGACAAAATAATTTTATCCTGTCTTGCGGGAGGAATTATTATCGCCAAAAACATTCCGTAAAGTGCCACACTCAACGCACTGACAACAGAAACAGGCAAAATATTTCCCGCAATAATTCCCAGAGCAGTTCCGACAGACCAGCCGGGCAATGCAGGAATCATCGCACCGTAATTATAAAAAGGATTCAGCCAGCCTTTTCTTGCTACTGTTATTCCAAAAATCTCGTCAGTCACATCAAAGCCGACAAAAATTCTGTGATAAAACGGAGTGTCTTTTGAAAATTTTTGACTCATAACTGCACTCATCAACAAATATCTTGCATTAGCTACTAAAGTTATTATTGCAATTTCCAAATAAGGAGCGTCCGCCGCAATTACTGTGAAGCCCGCATATTCTCCCGCCGATGCATTATTTAAAAGACTTGCAAAAAATCCTTGAAGAGGATTTAATCCCGCATGTTTCGCCGTTATTCCCAAAGTAAAACTCACGACAAAATATCCGAGTCCGATTGGAATTCCGTCGCGTATTCCGTCCATGAGTGCTTGTCTGTTTAATGTTGTCATTTTAATATTTACCGCCTGCCGATTTTTTTATTTTTTCGTGGAAAAAGAAATTAACTATTGTAGGCGGCGAAGAATAATTTTTTTGTAAGTCGTCGCGATTGTAAACATATTCCAAATTATTTTTTTCCGCGTAATTTTTAATTTTTTTATCCAGTTCAATCCAATACGAAATATTTTTCCGCTGATAAATTTCTTGGTAAAGTTTTTCATGTCGCGGAAAATTATTTTTTATGTAGTTTAAAATCTTCGGCTTATAATCTCCGCGAAGATTTAAATTTTCCAGCCAAATTAAATTACAAAAATTTTTCACCGCGTCAATAATTTTTTCAACGTCAGTAATTTCAGGAAAAATCGGCGAAATAAAACAAGTCGTAGAAATTTTTTCTTCGTGAAGTTTTTTCATCGCAACAATTCTCCGAGAAATTGAAACTGCATTATCCATATCATTTTTAAAATTTTCGTCAAGTGTGTTAATGCTGAAACCGACGCGAATATTTTTAAAATTTTTTATCAAATCCAAGTCACGCAGAATTAAATCAGATTTCGTTTGCAAACTCAAATTTATGTCAACGCCTTGAATTTCTTCCAAAAAAGTTTTTGTCCGCTGAAAAATTTCTTCCTGCGGATTATAAGGATCGGTGACCGAACTCATGAAAAAAGATTTTCCCGAATATTTTTGAGGATTTTTTATTTTCTCCCAAATTTTGACATCAAGAAAAGTTCCCCACTCCTCAAGATGATTGGAAAATTTTTTCATGAAACAAGCATAACAATATTTGCAGGAATGAGTGCAGCCCACATAAGGATTAACAGAATAATCACAGACTGGCAAATTTGATTTTGAAATTATACTTTTCACCAAAATTTTTTTTATTAAAGGATTCACTTTTAATTTTTCACCTCGTATAATTGAGAAAAAATTTTTGATTGAATTTACGAATTTATTATAACATTTTTTCTTGTGTTGATGAAAAATATTAAAGGAGTCATCGAAATTTTTATGACGGAAAAAAAATTTAAAGTTGTTTCACCTTTCAAGCCGACGGGAGATCAGCCTCAAGCGATTGAAAATTTGGCGGAAGGAATTGAGGACGGACTTTCTGCACAAGTTTTACTTGGTGCAACAGGTACGGGAAAAACTTATACAATCGCAAAAGTTATTGAAAAAATTCAGTTGCCGACTTTGGTTATTGCTCATAATAAAACTTTGGCGGCTCAACTTGCAAGCGAGTTCAAAACTTTTTTTCCTGAAAATTATGTCGGATATTTTGTCAGCTATTATGATTATTATCAGCCTGAAGCATATCTTCCCGCGACGGATACTTACATTGAAAAAGATGCGTCGATAAATGATGAGATAGATCAAATGCGACACTCTGCGACGTGCAGTTTGTTTGAAAGAAATGACGTGATAATTGTTGCCAGTGTTTCATGCATTTATGGTCTTGGTTCTCCCGAAAATTATTTTAAACTTGTTCTGCATGTTTATAAAAGACAAATTATTTCCCGCGAAGAAATTTTGAAAAGACTTGTCGCCATTCGCTATGAAAGAAACGATATTATTATTGAGCGTGGAAAATTTCGAGTTCGCGGAGATGTTATCGAAGTCACTCCAGCAGGTTATAACGGACGGGCTTTGAGAATTGAACTTTTCGGCGATGAAGTTGAAAAAATTTCTGAATTTGAAATTTTGACTGGAAAAATTTTGGGCGTGCGGGACGAGATTTTTATTTTTCCCGCGTCGCATTATATTGCGGACGTTGACGACTTAAACCGTGCAGAAAAAAATATTCGTGCGGAACTTCGAGAGCAAATAAATTTTTTCACGGAAAATAAAAAACTTATCGAGGCTCAACGAATTGAACAGCGAACAAATTTTGATTTAGAAATGATACGAGAGATGGGCTACTGTTCGGGAATTGAAAATTATTCAAGGCATTTGACAGGAAGAAATGCGGGAGAACCTCCGTATACTTTGATAGATTATTTTCCGAAAAATTTTTTGACGGTGATTGATGAATCACACGTTACACTTCCTCAACTTCGTGCAATGTATAACGGAGATCAGTCAAGAAAATCTGTTTTGATTGATAACGGGTTCCGTCTTCCGAGTGCAAAAGATAACCGCCCGCTGACTTTTGACGAATTTAACGAAAAAATTTCACAAATAATTTATGTTTCGGCAACTCCCGCACCTTACGAAATTTCACAAGCCGGAAAAGTTGTAGAGCAGATTATCAGACCGACAGGGCTTTTAGATCCTGTTGTCGAAGTTCGTCCGATAAAAAATCAGATTGATGATTTAATTTCTGAAATTCATGAGCGGGTAAAAGTTCATGAAAGAATTTTGATAACGACGCTGACAAAAAAATTTGCAGAAGAATTAACAGAATATTTGACAAGTTCAGGAATTAGCGTAAAATATCTTCATTCGGACATCGTTACTATTGAGCGTGCTGAAATTATTCATGACTTACGTGTCGGAAAATTCGACGTGCTTGTCGGAATAAATCTTTTAAGAGAGGGGTTGGATATTCCCGAAGTTTCTTTGATAGCGATTTTGGACGCGGATAAGGAGGGATTTTTGAGATCGGAAACTTCACTGATTCAAACAATAGGACGTGCGGCAAGAAATGTTCATGGAAAAGTAATTTTGTACGCCGAAAAAATTACCGATTCCATGAAAAATGCAATGGCGGAAACTGAACGACGCAGGAAAATTCAGCAGAAGTACAATTCAGAAAATCATATAACACCTAAAACAATCGAAAAACCTGTTGTGCCGTTAATAGAACTGCCGTTGAAAAAAAATGAACGAAACAAAAATAAAACTGCGGGTGAACTTCTTAAAAAATTGACGGCATCACAAAGAAAAAATTTAGTCAAAAGTTTGACCGCACAAATGCACGAAGCATCAAAAAACTTGGAATTTGAAAGAGCGGCTGAACTTCGTGACATTATTTTAAAGTTGGAAGATAACCTTTAAAATTTGAAATTAAAAAATATTCCTTTTACATGAAGCAAAGTAAACGATTAATTTAAAGGAGAGATTTTTACATGAAGGAAAGTATTTTGTCTGAGCAAATTTATACTTTACGTAAACGCATGGGATTAACACAGGAAGTTGTTGCAGAAAAATTAAAAATTACTCCGCAGTCGGTCTCACGCTGGGAAAACGGACAGAGCAGACCCGATATTGACATGTTGCCGAAAATTGCGGATTTTTTTGATGTGAGTATTGACGGGCTTTTCGGTTACCGTGCAGATAATCTTCGTATTTTAGGTTACGAAAAAAATTATAAAAATCATGAGGTTTACTGGGGAAATGTTATTCAGAGAATCGAGAGAAAAGTTTTAAAATTTCTCCCTCCCGTAAAACCTTTGAGTATTTTGAATGTCGGCTGCGGTGAAGGACAGACCGCAATTTTTTTTGCAAGAAACGGTTATATTGTTTCTGCCTGTGACACTTCCGAAAAAAATTTGGAGCAAGCTGAAAAAAATGCCGAAAAATTCGGGCAGAAAATAAATTTTTTCAAAGCTGACATTATGAACTATGAAATTGAAACAAATTTTGATATAATCTTTGCGTGCGGAGCCATGCAGTATGTTCCGTTGAAAGAAAGAGCAAGAATTTTTAAAATGTTCCAAGAGCAGACAAATGCAGGCGGCTTAAATGTCGTCAACGCGATTGTAGAAAAAAGTTTTGTCGATCCTGCACCAAACTGGGACGAAAATGCTTTTCTCTATGAAACTGCCGAAATTTTTAAATATTACGGAGCAGACTGGAAATTTGAACTGATGGAGGAAAATTATTTTGACTGTGAAGTTAAAAATATTCCTCGTCACAGTCATTGCATGGATCAGCTTATCGCACGAAAAATTTTAAAGTAATTTTCGAGGAGATGTTTATTAAATGGAAATCACCAAAAATTTGGACGGCACCACTTTAACGCTGGCTTTGTCGGGAAGACTTGACGCGAGCAATGCACAGGAACTCACCAACGAACTCAACGCATCACTTGAAGGCGTAACAGATTTAATTTTTGATTTCACGAATTTGAAATATGTTGCATCTGCAGGACTCCGTGCATTGCTTATGGCTCAAAAACGCATGAACAAACAGGGCAGCATGACTATCAAACATGTTGACGAGGCTGTCATGGAAGTTTTGGAAATGACGGGCTTTGCCGATCTCATGAATATCGAAAACTGACGGAGATTCAATATGGAAAAATTAACAATCGATGCGAAGATTGAAAATTTACCTTCCGCCACAGAATTTGTCACGCAGGCACTTGAAAATAGCGATTGTCCGATGAAAGTTATCATGCAGATGGAGTTAGTAATTGAAGAAATTTTCGTGAATGTTGCAAATTATGCTTACGCACCGGAAACAGGTTCTGTTACTATTTGCAGAGATTTTGAAGAAAATCCCCGCACACTTTGTCTGACTTTCATTGACGGCGGAAAATCCCATAACCCTCTGGAACATGCGGACCCCGATATAACTTTGGCGGCGGAGGACAGAGATATCGGCGGATTGGGAATTTTTCTTGTCAAAAAAAATGTTGACGAAATTTCTTACAAATACGAGGACGGAAAAAATATTTTGTCCGTGAAAAAATTTTTCTGAGTTAAAAATGCAACCGAATGACAAATTGCAATAGCAACTTGGACAGAATTTAAAAAATATCTTCGATGAAAAATTTGTCGAAGATTTTTTATTTTGCAGAAAAATATTTTTGTTCAACTTAATTTTACATTTCGCAGAACGCTCGCGGTTGACATTGACATTGAACAACAAATAAGCTATATTTAACAAGAAATGCAGTAAATTTTCTGGAAATTTTTTTTGGAGGTATGAAAATGGCGATGATGGATTTAACAAAGTACGGTATTACCGGCACAACTGAAGTCCTTTACAATCCGACTTATGAAGTTCTTTTCAATGAGGAAACCAAACCCGGTCTTGAAGGTTTTGATGTCGGCAAAGAAACCGAACTCGGTGCAATCAACGTTATGACCGGCGAATTTACAGGACGTTCTCCTAAAGACAAATTTATTGTCTACGATGACACAACAAAAGAAGGTGCACCGGGCGAAATTTGGTGGACAACTGACGAATACAAAAACGACAACAAAAAATGCAGTGTCGAAAGCTGGAAAGTTTTAAAAGAACTCGCTATCAAAGAACTTTCTAATAAAAAACTTTATGTTGTTGACGGATTCTGCGGAACTCACAAAGATACCCGCATGAAAATTCGTTTCATCATGGAAGTTGCTTGGCAGGCTCATTTTGTCACCAACATGTTTATTCGTCCGAAAACTCAAGAAGAATTTGATCAGGAACCCGATTTTGTAGTTTACAACGCCTCCAAAGCTAAAGTCGAAAACTTCAAAGAACTCGGACTTAATTCCACAACTGCAGTTGTTTTCAACGTCACCGACAAAGAACAAGTTATTATTAATACTTGGTACGGCGGCGAAATGAAAAAAGGCATGTTCAGCATGATGAATTATTTCCTCCCGCTGAAAGGTATTGCCGCTATGCACTGCTCCGCAAATACCGACATGAACGGCGAAAACACCGCTATTTTCTTCGGTCTTTCCGGCACAGGTAAAACTACTCTTTCTACTGATCCGAAACGTTTACTTATCGGTGACGATGAACACGGCTGGGACGATCAGGGCGTTTTCAACTTTGAAGGCGGCTGCTATGCTAAAGTCATCAACCTTGACAAAGAATCTGAACCCGATATTTATAACGCAATTAAACGCGATGCCCTTCTTGAAAATGTCACTGTTGACAATGACGGCAAAATTGATTTTGCTGATAAAACTGTCACAGAAAATACTCGCGTAAGCTATCCGATTTATCACATTAAAAATATCGTTCGTCCCGACAGTCATGGACCTGCGGCAAAAGCTGTTATTTTCCTCAGTGCTGATGCATTCGGCGTATTGCCTCCTGTTTCCATTTTGACTCCCGAACAGACAAAATATTATTTCCTCAGTGGCTTTACTGCCAAACTTGCAGGAACTGAACGCGGAATTACTGAACCGACTCCGACTTTCTCAGCATGTTTCGGTCAGGCTTTCCTCGAACTTCACCCGACAAAATACGCTGAAGAACTTGTAAAACGTATGGAAAAATCCGGTGCTAAGGCTTATCTTGTCAACACAGGTTGGAACGGCAGCGGCAAACGCATTTCCATCAAAGATACTCGCGGAATTATCGACGCAATTCTCGGCGGTGCAATTAAAACGGCTCCGACTAAGAAACTTGACATCTTCAATCTCGAAATTCCGACAGAACTCGAAGGCGTTGCGACAAATATTCTTGATCCTCGCGACACTTACGCAGATCCCGAAGAATGGAACAAAAAAGCAAAAGACCTTGCAGAACGTTTCATTAAAAACTTCAAAAAATACGAATACAATGAAGCAGGCAAAGCACTTGTCCCGGCAGGTCCTCAGCTTTAATAGATTATAAATCTAAGAAATAAATTAAGCAGTTGGAGATTTTTGGATTTCCAACTGCTTTTTTGGTGTTTTAAATTTTTCGTCAAAAACTAAACTAAAAAAATATTTTTCTTTCAGTCTTTAAAAATTCCGATTCGTGTAAAAAATTTCACTCCGAATTTTCCGATCATCGGGATTCTTTCCATATCAGCTTTCAAAAGTCCGCCCGTCAAAGCAGTTGCCGCGATATAAACCAGACAGCCCGCAAAAATTGCTCCGAATGTCGAGAAAATTTCTGAAGAAAATTCTGCAAGCGTGAAGTCATAGAAAATTTTCACGACTGCCGCCATAATTCCCGCAGAAATTATCGTTTTGAAAAGCTGAGAAATTTCCATTTTGTAGCCGATATATTTGTAAATGAAATACAAATTTATAAAAGCCGCAACACCCATATCAGCCGCCGTCGCCCAAGCCGCTCCCATAATTCCAAATTCAGGCATTGCCGTCAAAGTCCAGTTTAAAATAACTTTTGCCGCCGCCGCCAAAACCATGTTGACCATCGGAATTGTAGTATGTCCGAGTCCCTGCAAAACTCCTGTTGAAACTTGATGAAGTCCCAAAAGAATTATTGACACTGCAGAAATCATGACGGCGGGACCTGCTCCCGGTGCGTTATAAATCAAAGATGAAATCGGAGTTGCAAGAAAAAATATTATTACAAACGCGGGGAAACATACAAAATTTGAAATTCTGACTGCCGCCGCCGTCTGCCTGAAAATTCTTGCGGTATCTTTTAAAGCTCGTGCCTCTGAAATTGCGGGAACGATTGAAACCGCCAAAGACGCTGTTAAAATTGTCGCGAGATTCACCAGCGGAACAGCCATTCCGTTTAAATATCCGAAAAGTTCCGTCGCCTGTCTGACTGAATATCCTGCCGCCTCTAATCTCTGCGGAACAATCATTAAATCCAAATTTGAAACTACAGGCAACATTATCGACGCGGCACTGACGGGAAGAGAAAGTTTAAAAATTCTTTTTATGATTGATAAAGTCGATTCTGAATTTGACTGCGGAGTCGGTTTTAAATAAGCGGAATAATTTTTTTCTATGTCTTTGTTCAGTTTTATGTGAAAATAAACCAAAACCATTAAGCCTGTTACCGCTCCCGCCAATGCTCCCAAACTTGCACCAGCCGCCGCCCAATCAAGTCCCCAAGGAAGAAACAAATCCGCAAGAACTATCATAACTATTACACGGAAAATTTGCTCGACAATCTGACTGACTGCCGTCGGTGTCATTCTCTGCCAGCCTTGCAAATATCCTCTGGACGCGGCAAGAAAAGTTACAAAAAAAACTGTCGGAGCAAGTGCCACGATTGACATATATGCTCTTTCATCGCGAACTAAATTCCATTCAATTAACCACGTTGCAGAAAAATATGTCAACAATGAAAAAATTATTGCCGTCGCCAACATTAACGCCAAAGATATTTTGAAAACTCTTCTTGCTCCAAAAATATCATTCAATGCAACTCTTTCCGCTGTGATTATTGAAATTGCTACAGGCACTCCCGCTTGTGAAATTGTTATTGCAAAAAAATAAATCGGGAAAGCCATTTGATAAAGTCCGATACCTTCGCCGCCCAGAATTCTTGAAACAAAAATCCAATTTAATGAGCCGATTACTTTGACGACAAAACTTGCTATCGTCAAAATAAATGTACCCTTTAAAAATTTTTCGTTTCTTGACTGAACGTCGGTTTGTTTATCTGTCATTATTTTTATCACTCTGCCTAAATTTAATGCGGAAAGGATTATAACATTTTTAAACTGCACTGAACAGTGTACAATAAAAAAATCTCATTCAAAAAAATAATTCCGTACCGTGAAATATACAAAATTATTTTTCAATCTATAATTGACAAGCTATATTAGGTTATGATTTAATAATCACGCAATGCGGATATGGCGGAATTGGCAGACGCGCCGGACTTAGAATCCGGTGTCCTTGCGACGTATGGGTTCAAGTCCCTTTATCCGCACCATTTTTTTGATAGAAAAGTTTATCAGAGGTTTAATAAATTTTTCGCATTGAGTTCCAAAATTTTTTTCTTGTCATCATCAGTGACAGGAATTTTTTTTATGAAATTTATAGATTCAGTCGGAGAAGTCCATGGGCTGTCCGTGCCGAATAAAATTTTTTCAGCACCAAAAATTTTTACGAACTCACAAAATTTTTTTTCGTCCATTAAATTTAAATCTTCGTCATTCCATGAAAAATCTTTTCGCGGGTGAATTTTTCCCGTTGAAAATGAAGTGTCAAGAAAAATTTTTTTATCGGCAAGAGTAATTAAAACTTCGTCCCAATTTTTCCAGCCGCCCATATGAGCAAGAACAAATTTAAAATTTCCGATTTTCTCAATGACATTCCGCGACATTTTCGGCGAACAACTGACAACGCCCGGAAAACCAATATCAAGCCCCGCATGAGTTACAACAATTAAATCAAGTTCGGCGGCACGATCAAAAATATTCAAAAATTTTTTGTCATCAAGATTTTTATTTTGATAGACAGGGTGAACTTTTATTCCTTTTAATCCCAAATTTTTTATCCGCGAAAGTTCTGCACGATAATTTTCAAAATCAGGGTGCATGCTTGCAAAATAAATTATTCCCCGCTCAAAAAATTTTTCGTTAATGTCGGCGGCAGAATTATTTATTTTTTCAACCTGTGCGATATGAGTTGCAACAGGAAGAATCACCGAAAAATTTATTTCGGATTTCTGCATGGAATTTATCAAGCCGTTTAAAGTTCCGTCAGAAAATGGAATTGTTTTGCTTGTTCGGCTCAATTTTTCGACGACTTCAGCAGAAATTTTTTCGGGAAAAATATGTGTGTGAAAATCTATAATCAAAAAATTATCCTCCAAGATATGCCTTGCGAATATCTTCACTTGCCGCCAATTTTTTTGCGTCGCCTGAAATTGTAATTCTGCCCGTTTCCAAAACATACGCACGATTTGCGATTGACAACGCCATATTTGCATTTTGTTCGACAAGCAAAACAGTTGTTCCAGTTTTGTTTATGTCGGTGATAATCGAAAAAATTTCACGAATCAAAAGCGGAGCAAGTCCCATGCTTGGTTCATCAAGTAATAAAAGTTTCGGGCGACTCATTAAAGCTCTGCCCATTGCCAGCATTTGCTGTTCACCGCCCGATAAAGTTCCTGCAGGTTGTAATTTTCTTTCTTCAAGACGCGGAAATCTGCCGAAAACCATTTTGAAATCTTTTTCAAATTCTTCTTTGTCATTGCGGATAAATGCACCGAGTTCCAAATTTTCCATGACGGTCATTTCTGCAAAAATTCTTCTGCCTTCGGGAACTTGTGAAATTCCTTCGCGAACAATTTTATGAGCGGGCATGCCTGCAATATCATTTCCAAAAAAATTTATCGTGCCGTTTTTCGGTTTCAAAAGTCCTGAAATTGTTCTGAGTGTCGTAGATTTTCCCGCACCGTTTGCTCCTATCAGCGTGACAATTTCTCCCTCGTTTACTTCAAGACTGATTCCCTTGAGTGCGTGAATTGCTCCGTAGTAAACATTTATATCTTTAATATCAAGCATAGCCATAAAAAAATTTTCCTCCCAAAGTTTCATAAAAAATTTTTCCTGAATTGTATCAAAAAAATAGTTTTTCGCCAAAAAAATTTTTCTTGACGTTTCTTTGTATCATTGTAAAATAAAGGAGTTTAATTTTTTACGGCGAAGAATTAGCCGAAGTTTTTATGCATCTGGTTTGCTGAGGAGGCTGCGAAATGATAAAGTTGACAAAGTTTAATTCAGATTCAAAGAAAAAGGGAGAATTTATCCTCAACGCCGAAGTTATTCAGACTATTGAAGAAACTCCCGACACGGTTATAACTTTGATGAATGAAAAAAAATTTATTGTCGATGAACCGGCTGACGAAGTTGTCCGTCGTGTCATGAAATACCGCCGTGCTTTAAAATCTTTCTAAATCGGAGGGGAAATGTAAATGGCTGATGAAGAAAAAGATGTTGAGTCGACTCCTGAACCCAAGAAAAAATCGCCTATAATTTTAATTGTGGTTTTGGTCGTTGTCGGCTTGGCACTCGCCGCAGGAATTTCTATATTTGTTACTACAAAAATCATGGCTGACGCAAATGCCGAACAAGATGAAGGAGAAGGTCGCCACCATGACGCAGGAATTTTTATAAAGCTCGGAGATCCTAAAGAAGGCATGCTTGTCAATGTCGGCGGACCTCGTGCAGGAAAATATCTTAAAGCCGGTATCGTCCTCGAAATGAATCCCGGAAAAAAGTCTGTAATAAATGAAGAAACAAAAACCCTGCAGCCTGACGCTCAAGTTAAAATTGATGATATGGTAACGCAGTTCTTGCGTGCCACAAAAGTTGAAGACTTCGACGCAACAAAACAAGACGAACTGAAGAAGCAGTTAAAAGATGCTTTGAATGCTGAACTTGGTTCCGGTGCGGTTTACGATATTTATATCACAAGTTTTCTTTTGCAATAATTTGTTGTTAGCGAAAAATTTTTTATAATATCTGACTACGAATTGACAAAAGGGGGGAACAAATTTGCCGGGTGATGTGCTGTCTCAATCCGAGATAGATGCTCTTTTAGCCGGAGTTATGAGCGGCGATGTTGATGCCGACTCTATGAAAAATGATTCGGGCGGAAAAAAAGTTAAAGTTTACGACTTCAAACGCCCCGATAAATTTTCTAAAGACCAAATCCGCACGCTTTACATGTTGCATGAAAGTTTTGCAAGGCTTTTAAATACATATCTCAGTACGCATTTGAGAACGCTGGTTAATGTTGACGTTGCGTCAGTCGAGCAGCTGACTTATCAAGAATTTGTTCAGTCGATGGCAAATCCCAGCGTCATAAGTGTTCTCGGAGTCCCGCCGCTTAAGGGAAATATTATTATGGAAATCGGCACAGAAATTGCCTTTGCATTTATAGACAGAGTTTTTGGCGGCGACGGAAATACTTCAATAAAAACCCGCGTACTTACAGAAATTGAAGATGCTGTTATGCGGCGTTTTGTAAATACGGCGATGGGACATTTCAAAGAGGCTTGGGCGAATGTTGCTACAATAAATCCGTTTTTGGAAACAACGGAATCAAATCCGCAGTTCACTCAAATTGTGCCGCCCTCTGATATGGTTGTCATCGTTACTGTACAAATGCGTGTCGGCGAAATTGAAGGTATGATGAATATTTGTATTCCTTACCTTGTACTTGAGCCTATTATGTCCAAATTGACAACAACTTTCTGGGTCGCCTCGTCAATTTCCAAAGACGAAAACGAAAATAATCTCGTTGCGATTCAGAAAAAACTTGATAAAACTATGGTGGATTTAATTGTGGAAGTCGGCGAAGTTCAAATTACAATTCGAGAATTTTTGACTTTGGGTTTCGGCGATGTTCTCCAACTTGGCACAAAAGTTAAAGACGATCTGCCATGTAAAATTGGTAATCATGCAAAATTCTACTGCCGTCCCGGTACTTCAGGGAAAAAAATGGCTGTTCAAGTAACTAAAGTTGTACAACCGGAAGGAGATGATAACGACTATGAGTGACGATATGATTTCGCAGGCTGAAATTGATGCACTTTTGGCAGGCGGAGCGGTCGGTGACGATACCGGTGGCGGAGATACAGGCGATTCAGGCGGCTCATCTTCTTCAGAGGGTAGAGATTTTTCTGAAGTTTTGTCTGATATTGAAAAAGACGCACTCGGAGAAATTGGAAATATTTCAATGGGAAGTGCGGCTACTACACTTTCCACTTTGTTGAGTCATAAGGTTTCTATTACAACGCCGACTGTTTCTGTTGCTACTATGAGTATCATTCAGGAACATTATCCCATGCCTTATCTCGTCGTTGAAGTCGGATATACAATCGGTATCGACGGAAATAATGTTTTAGCTATTCAGGCAAGCGACGCGGCAATTATTGCGGACTTGATGATGGGCGGAGACGGAACTAACCCAGACCAAAATTTAAGTGAGATTCATATGAGTGCTGTCGGCGAATCAATGAATCAGATGATGGGTGCGGTTGCTACAAGTCTTTCAACCATGTTCAATAAAAAAATTGATATTTCGCCGCCTATAGTAAATCTCGTCGATTTCGGAAAAGAAGAAGTTATCACCGAAATGGCGAAAAATACTGATCCGATCGTAAGAATTTCATTTAAAATGGAAGTCGACGGACTTATTGACAGCGAAATTATGCAGATTCTGCCAGTAACCGTTGCAAAGGATATGGTAAAATCTTTGATGGGCGGCGGAGATGAAACGCCCGCACCTTCTCCTGATGTTGCTCCTCCACCTTCAGCACCTCCTCCACCACAACAACAGGCAGCACCTCCTCCACCGCAACAGCAGTATGCACCACCACCACAGCAACAGTATGCACCACCGCCGCAACAGCAGTACGCACCGCCACCGCAACAGCAGTACGCACCGCCACCACAGCAACAGTACGCACCACCGCCTCCGGGCTACGGATATGGAGGACCTCCAATGCAACCGAATGTTGTAACAAATATGCCGGTTTCTCCGGCACAGTTCATGCCACTTTCAATGGAACCTGTACAGGTCAACGAAGCAAATATCGGATTGATTCTCGATGTACCTTTGCAAGTTACGGTTGAACTCGGCAGAACAAAAAAATCTATCAAAGAAGTTTTGGAACTTTCCAACGGCTCAATCGTCGAGCTTGATAAACTGGCTGGCGAACCCGTTGAAATTCAAGTAAACGGTCATTTTCTTGCTAAGGGCGAAGTCGTCGTTATTGATGAAAATTTTGGTGTCAGAATAACCGAAATTGCAAGCCCTGCAGAACGTGCGTCACGCCTTATGTAATTGGGAATGGGGAATTAGAAATGAGGAATTAAATTTTCTGATTCTGCACTCCATATTGAAAAATTTCTTGCCGATTTTAAATATATCGGTTATAATTGCCGAAATTGTTTTAAAGTGTTATTTAAACCAAAGAATGGGGAGAGATGGATTATGGCAATACGAGTGTTAGTCGTTGATGATGCGGCTTTTATGAGAATGATGGTTAAAGATATTCTTAGCAAAAACGGATACGAAGTTGTCGGCGAGGCCGAAAATGGCATGAAGGCTGTTGAAAAATACAACGAGTTGCACCCGGATTTGACAACTATGGATATTACCATGCCGGAAATGGATGGAATTTCTGCTGTCAAAGCTATCAAAAAAATTGATCCTAATGCAAAAATCGTTATGTGCAGTGCTATGGGTCAGCAGGCAATGGTTATTGAAGCTATTCAAGCGGGTGCTCGTGACTTCATTGTTAAGCCGTTCCAAGCTGACCGCGTACTTGAGGCAGTGCGTAAAGCTGTCGGCTAATGAGTCGAAAAATTAGAATTTTTTTGCCGATCGCATTCGCGTTTTTGTGCGTGATTTTAAATTTTGATTGTGGAACGTTGGAAGCTGCAGGCGGTTATTTGGAGGGTTATGAAGAAGTCCAGCCGAAACCTACTGCAGTTTCTTGGTGGTCTACGTTAGCTTATTTGTTAAGTCTGCTTGCTGTCTTTGCGGTCGTGGTTATCATGGCGTATTTTGCGGCGAAATTTATCGGCGGACGTTTTAACGCACGAATGTCGACAGGCGGCGGCAAAGTGTTAGAAAATTTACCGTTGGGGCCAAATCGCTCTGTCTGCATTGTTGAAATAGCGGGCAGAGTGTTTTTATTGGGAGTAACTGACGGCAGCATAACTTTGCTCGGTGAAATTACCGACAATGACATGATTGCACATTTGCATGAACAAAGTTTGGCAGGAGATATTTTTGCTCAAGATTTCGGCTCATTCTCGGACTTGGTGAAAAAAATTCCGCCGATTTTTAAGAAAAAGTGATTCAATGTTGTCAAAATTATATTACGCACTGATAATTTTATTTTTTATCACGAATACAGCCGATGCCGCACCTTTGATTCCAAGCGTAAATGTTGGTGTAGGTACGGCAGAAAATCCGCAGGACGTTTCGTCAACTCTGCAGATCATGGCGGTTCTGACTATCGCGACGATTGCCCCGGGAATTTTATTGATGACAACTTCTTTTGTCAGAATTGTAGTCATTATAGGATTTTTGCGGAACGCGATAGCAACCCAGAATGTCCCGCCGAACCAAGTTATCATAGGTTTGGCGATGTTTTTGACATTCTACATAATGGCACCATATTGGAGCGTGGCAAATGAACAGGGAATACAACCGTATTTAAACGGACAAATTTCTCAAGAAGAGGCGTTGGACAACACACTTGCTCCGATTCGTGAATTTATGTTCAGGCAGACACGCGAGGCAGATATTGCACTTTTCGTAAATTTATCTGACGCGGAAAGACCGGAAACACAAGAAGACGTTTCAACTTTTGTTTTAATTCCTGCGTTTATGATAAGCGAACTTAAGACGGCTTTTCAAATCGGATTTATGATTTATGTGCCGTTCATTGTAATTGATATGATTGTTGCAACGACTCTCATGTCAATGGGTATGATGATGTTGCCGCCGGTTATGATTTCTCTGCCGTTTAAAATTCTTCTGTTCGTTATGATAGACGGCTGGCATTTGCTGATAAATTCAATTATTACAAGTTTCAGGTGAGGACAAAAAATGTCTGGAGATTTAGTAATACAGCTTGGGCAGGAAGCGTTAATGATGGTTATAATAGTTTCCGCTCCTATGTTGGGACTTGGTTTGAGCGTCGGTCTTATGGTCAGCGTATTTCAGGCGACAACTTCAATTCAAGAGCAGACGCTGGCATTTATCCCGAAAATTATTGCAGTGTTTATAGCGGTTTTGATTTTTGGTCCGTGGATGCTCAGTTTGATGACAGAATTTTTCATGGGAATTTTTGTAAATCTGCCTTTACGAATTAGTTAAACATTGGAGAAAGTGCGTTTTGACGGAAATAGATCTTTATGACATATTTCAAGGACAGGTTGCGGCATTTCTGCTGGTGTTGACAAGGACGAGCGGAATTTTTTTAATTTCGCCATTCTTCGGCAGTTTGAATGTTCCGATTCAATTTAGAGCGGCGGCGGCAATTACGATGGCAATGGTAATTTTTCCCGTAATTGTTCGTGAAACTGTCGTAACTGCTCCCGCAACCGTCTTAATGTTCGCGGCTACGGTTATTCAGGAAATGTTTATAGGCTGGCTGATAGGTTTTATAGCTTTCGTAGTTATGGCGGCAATAAATATGGCAGGAAAAATTATGGACCTGCAAATTGGTTTTGCAGTTGCAAACGTCATGGATCCTACTTCCGGACAACAGTCGCCGCTTATCGGAAGTTTTTTTTATAACTTGTCTGTAATTTATTTTCTGATTGTCAACGGTCATCACATGATTATAACGGGCTTGGTTGAAAGTTTTCGATCTGTTCCGATTGACAGCATTGTTTGGAATCCCGCATTGACAGATTTTATGATTAATTTGACAAATGGAGTTTTTTTGACAGGAATGAAAATTGCAATGCCTGTAACTTTCGCAATTTTGATAACTAACGTTGGAATGGGAATACTTGCAAGAACCATGCCGCAGATGAATATTTTTGTTGTCGGTATTCCGATGCACTTGATGATTGGACTTTTCATGCTGGCTATGCTTATGCCGTTTTATGTTTTGTTTTTGGACGTGATGTTTAGTGGAATGTATTCAAGCATTTCAACAGCAATTAAACTTATTTCCCCATGAAAATTTAATTTACGAGAAAAATTTTTTCAATCTTCAGCGTTTTGCGGAAGGTGAAAAAACTGAAGAACCGACTGCAAAAAAACGCGGTGACGCAAGAAAAAAAGGGCAAGTCGCAAAAAGTCAGGAACTCAACGCGGCTTTTGTACTTTTGGCGGGTTTTCTCGGACTTAAAATTTTATGGGAGTTTATTTACGGAAATATTGCGGGATATGCGACGCATGTTTTTTCTAATCTCGCTTATACTACCACTACAGAAACAATCAGCGAACTTTTTTTGGGAATAATGGTTCTTCTTGGAAAAACTGCTCTGCCGATAATGTTGGGAATCATGGTTTTTGGACTTGCGGTAAATTTTTATCAAGTAGGATTTGTTATTTCTACTGAACCGCTCGGCTTTAAACTTGACAAACTTAATCCCATAAACGGTTTCGGCAGAATTTTTTCAAAGCGTTCATTGGTTGAGCTTGTAAAATCCATTTTCAAAATTATTGTTATAGGATTTTTCTTGTATCTCTTTTTGAAAGATGAAATTCCGTACATGCCGTATTTTATTTATTACGACTTGACACACAGCATGACGGAAATAGCCGACAAAATTTTTGCTATGGCTTTTCAGGTAATTGCGGTTATAATGGTGCTTGCCGTCGCTGATTATGCTTATCAACAATGGCAGATGACGCAAGATTTGAAAATGACTAAACAAGAAGTCAAAGACGAATACAAGCAAACCGAAGGTGATCCGCAAATTAAAGGAAAAATCAAACAGAAACAAAGACAAATGGCGATGCAAAGAATGATGCAGGAAGTTCCGAAAGCTGACGTTATCGTTACAAACCCTACTCACTTGGCGATAGCAATAATGTATCAGCCGGGAATGATTGCCCCTGTAGTTCTTGCTAAAGGTCAAGACTTGGTGGCGGAGAGAATTAAAGCCATCGCCCGCGAAAATCGAATAACGATTGTTGAAAATAAACCTCTTGCTCGTGCTTTATATGAAGCGGTTGAAGTCGGCGGAAGTGTTCCGCAGGAATTATATAAAGCCGTTGCTGAATTGTTGGCATATGTCTACAAGTTGAAAAATAAAAAAATTCGTCCGTCAAGTGCGGCGGCGTGAAAACTAAGAATTAAAAATTAAAAATTGAAACAAATTTAATTCCTAATTCCTAAATCCCAATTCCTCATTGAAAAAAAGGGGCTGAGAAAATTGGCTGCACCCGCAGGCAGTGTGTCCGGAGAATCTTTCTCGTTAGGCACATTCATACAAAAATACAGTGACGTTATTATCGCGGTGACATTGGTCATGATTGTCATAATGATGATTATACCTTTGCCGACCGTGCTTTTGGATTTTCTGATTTGTTTGAACATAACCATTGCACTGATAGTAATAATGAGTGCGATTTATAATGAAGAGGCACTGGATTTATCTGTTTTCCCATCTCTGCTCCTTGTGACGACTCTATTTCGATTAGCACTGAATATTTCTTCAACGCGATTGATTTTGATAAACGGTTATGCGGGAGAAGTTATAACGGCTTTCGGAAATTTCGTTGTCGGCGGTAATCCCGTTGTCGGTTTTATTATGTTTATAATCTTAGTCATTATAAACTTTATCGTTATTACAAAAGGTTCTGAACGTGTCGCGGAAGTTTCTGCACGTTTTACTTTGGACGCTATGCCCGGTAAGCAGATGTCTATTGACGCGGATTTGAATCAGGGTGCGATAACGGACGAAGAGGCAAAAGTCCGCCGCGAAAAAATTCAGCGTGAAGCGGATTTCTTCGGAGCTATGGACGGTGCTACGAAGTTCGTTAAAGGTGACGCGATCGCCGCAATTATTATCATGCTGATAAATATCGGCGGCGGTTTTGTTATCGGAATGGTTATGAGAGATTTGGAGGCTGTCCAATCTCTTCAAACTTATACGCTTTTAACTGTCGGTGAAGGTCTTGTCAGTCAAATTCCTGCTCTGTTAATTTCAACTGCAACAGGTATTATTGTTACTCGTGCAGCATCTGAAGGAAACTTGGGCAACGACTTAGTTAAACAGCTTTTCAACAATGAAAGAGTTTTCTTTATAAACAGCGGAGTTTTGGCGTTACTTTCGATTGTTCCCGGTCTGCCCGGTATTCCGTTTTTCACGTTGGCATGTATTTGCGGATTTATAGGCTACAGTCTGCACAAAAAATCTATCGTACCTGATGAAGTTCGCGAAGAAGAACAGGAAAGCAAAGAACGTGCAGAAGCTACCAGACCCGAAAATATTGTTTCGCTCCTGCAAGTCGATCCTATGGAATTAGAAATTGGTTATTCGTTAATTCCTTTGGTTGATACGGGACAAGGCGGCGACTTGCTCGACAGAATTGTTATGATTCGTCGTCAGTGTGCTTTGGAACTCGGTTTAGTTGTTCCTACTATCAGAATAAGAGATAACATTCAGATAAAACCTAACGCTTATATTGTCAAGTTGAAAGGCATGGAAATTGCAAGGGGTGAATTGATGTTAGATCATTTCTTGGCAATGAATTCGGGAACAGTTTTTGAAGAAGTGCCGGGCATTGAAACTATTGAACCTGCTTTCGGACTTCCTGCCTTGTGGATTCCTGAAAGTGAAAGAGAACAGGCAGAGTTAAACGGCTATACAGTTGTTGACGCGGTTTCTGTTTTGGCAACTCACTTGACGGAAATTATTAAACAACATGCGTCTGAAATTCTCGGTCGTCAGGAAACTCAAAATCTTATCGACAACCTTGCAAAAACAAATCAGACTCTTGTCAACGAAGTTGTTCCAGAACTCATGGGAGTCGGAGAAATTCAAAAAGTTTTGGCTAACTTGCTCGACGAAAGAATATCTATTCGCGACATGGCGACAATCATGGAAGTTCTTGCGGATTATTCACGGGCGACAAAGGATACAGAAATTCTTACAGAATATGTCCGCCACGCAATGGCAAGACAAATTACACAGCAAGTTGTTCAAGGAAATACATTGCCCTGCGTCACTCTCGATCCTGCACTTGAAAACAGAATTGCGGGAGGAGTTCAAAGGACGGATCATGGCTCTTATGTCAGCTTGGATCCCGATTCAATGCGTCGCATGACATCTTCCTTGAATGCAGAGTTGGAAAAATTATCGAACATGGGTTATCAGCCTGTAGTTTTAACAAGTCCTGCGGTTCGTTTGTACTTCAGAAAACTTGTTGCCCGCTCCGCACCCGGAATAATTATCGTTTCTCATGCAGAAATAAATCCGTCGGTAGAAATTCAAGTTCTCGGCGTTGTCAGATTGTAAGCAAAAAAATTTCCGGAGTCGGGAAAAAATTTCTCGGCTCTTTTTCTATAAAAATTTTTGGAGGGATTATCATGAAAAAAATTCCACGCGGTTTAACCGACAAAGACATGGTAAAAAATTATATTGAAGAAGGAACTATCGAATCACAACTTTTGACGGCAGCGAAAAAAGCTGAAAAACTTCGTCTTATTGAACAAGCTGAAGCACCGCCCGAACCTCTTGCAAAATCAGGATTCACAAAAGAACTCACTGAAAAATTGGGCATGGAACTTCTTGCCATGAAAATTGAGCTTTCAAATTCGGGCGTGAAAAGTTACAATTTCAAAATTAAACGCGACGGAGAAAAAATTATTTTGTCTGTCACTGATAAAAAATTTTAATGAATTTATTTTACTTACAAAAATTTTTTTGGGGAGGTGTATACAATGAAATGTCATCGGTGCGGAAAAGAGTTAGAAGGCGGAGCGAAATGTATTTTCTGCGGTTATGAAAATTCTGAGGGAAATGTCAGAGAAATGACGAGTGCTGAAAAAAATTTTTACAATGGTGTGACTATCGAAAGCGGAGAAAATTTTAAAAACGAAAATTTTAATCAAAGCGGAAGAAAATTTAGAGCTGACAGAATTCACATAAATCTTGGCAGCGGCGGAATTTTTTCAAGTTTGCTGGGAAAATTTATCGGCGGACTTATGAATAACAGTTTGCTTGCGAAAATTGCAGCGATTTTAATCGGAATTGCCTTTGCTGCACTTATGTTTTTTATCGCATTGCCGATTTTATTTTTTGTGCTTGCTCTCGGGATTGCACTTTTCATTTATGCAAAATTTACAGGAAAATTTTAAAGGAGTTTTTTTATGAAGTCAGTAGTTTTGTCGAGCGGCGGACTTGATTCTACGACTTGTTTGGGAATTGCCGTAAAAAAATTTGGAAATGAAAATGTTTCGACGGTTTCTATTTTTTATGGTCAGCGTCACGCAAAAGAATTGGAATGTGCAAAAAAAGTTGCAGATTTTTATAAAGTTCCGCATTATGAATTTGACGCGGCTGAAATTATGAGTTATTCAAAATCTGCCCTGTTGAATTCTTCGACTGAAAATCTTGAAAAAAATTCTTATGCCGAACAAGTCAAAAAAAATCCGCGAATTTCTACCTATGTTCCGTTTCGTAACGGTTTAATGCTTTCTATGGCGGCAAGTTTTGCGGACGGACTTTACAACGGAGAAGACTGCGAAATTTTTATCGGAGTTCATCAGGACGACGCGGCTGTTAATGCTTACGCCGACTGCAGTGAAAAATTTATTCGTGCAATTTCTGAAGCGGTAGAGGTCGGCACTTACGGAAAAATAAAAATTGTTGCTCCATTTCTCGGAAAAACTAAAGCCGACGTTGTGAAAATCGGGCTTGAATTAAAAGTTCCGTATGAATTAACTTGGAGTTGTTATGAACGCGGAGAAATTCCCTGCGGAAAATGTGCAACTTGCATTGACAGACAAAAAGCCTTTGAACTTAACGGAATTAAAGACCCGGCAATAATGGGGAATTAGGAGTTAGGAATGGGGAATTATAAAGAGAAAATTTTTTTAATTGCGGGAACTGAGGACGGGCGAAAACTTGCAGAATTTTTGGCGGAAAAAAATTTTGATGTCACTGCGTCGGTTGTCAGCGAGTACGGCAGAAAAATTTTGGAGCAGTACAAAAATATTCAAGTCAACGACAAAAAATTAAACGCTGAAGAACTTGAAAAAATTCTGCACGAAAATAATTTTAAAATCCTCGTCGATGCAAGTCACCCATACGCGGAAAATGTTTCTGAAAATGCTATAACTGCCTGCAGAAATGCGGGAATTTTTTATGCACGCTATGAACGCGAAGAAATTAAACCTGCTTATAAAAAAATTTTTTACGCTGAAAGTTATGAACAGGCAGCAGAAATTTCCGCGAAACTCGGCAAAAATATTTTTCTCACGACGGGTAGCAGGAATTTAAAAAAATTTTGTGACTGTGACGCGGTGAAAAATTGTATTATAACTGCCAGAATTTTGCCGACTGCCGAAGTTATTGCCGAATGTGAAAAATTTTTGCCGCCCAAACAAATTATCGCGATTCAGGGAAAATTTTCCGTCGAACTCAATGCAGAACTTTTCAATCATGCACATGCTGAAGTAATTGTTACAAAAAACAGCGGACAAGTCGGCGGAACTGATACAAAAATTTTGGCGGCGGAAAAATTAAATTTGCCTGTCGTCATGATAAATCGTCCGAAAATTTTTTATCCCAATCTTGCAAAAAGTTTTGAAGAAGTTTTTGAGATTGTAGAAAATTATTTAATGGAAAGGCGTTGATGTAAAAATGTTTGAAAATGAAATTCTTATTCGCAACGTAAATTATTTTAAGCCGAACGGTGAAGTTGAAGTCGGAAATATTTTTATCAAGGGAGATAAAATTTCCCGCATTACTCCGAATGATGACGCAGAAAAAATTTCGGCAGAAAATATTATTGACGGTCGCGGAAAATTTGCCGTACCGGGATTTATTAACGCACATACTCATGCCTCAATGACTTTGCTCAGAAGTTACGCGGACGATTTGGCTTTGATGGATTGGCTCAATAATCATATTTGGCCTATCGAAGGAAAAATGAAAAGTGCCGACATAAGAATTGGTGCGGAACTTGCGGCGGTTGAAATGATTAAAGGCGGGACAACAACTTTCGCAGATATGTACGGACCAAACATGGAGGAAGTTGCAAAAGTTGTTGAAAGTTCAGGACTGCGGGGAGTTTTGTGTCGCGGGATTATCGGAATTTTTGACGGCGATGAAAAACTTTCAACCAACGTTGAACTTTATAAAAATTGGAACGGAAAAGCTGACGGCAGAATAAAAGTTATGTTCGGACCTCATGCAATTTATACTTGTCCGCCTGACTTTTTGAAAAAAATTTACAATGAAGCGTCAAAACTCAACGCAGAAATTCATATTCACATGAATGAAACTTTAGACGAAATTAACGACTGCATGAAAAATTACGGAAAAAGACCTTTTGAAGTCGTCGAAGAAACGGGAATTTTTGAGCTTGGAACTTTGGCGGCTCATTGTGTACATTTGAGCGACAACGAAATTGAAATTGTAAAAAATAAAAAAATCCGCATTGCCCATAATCCCGGAAGTAACATGAAAATAGCAAGCGGAGTTTGTCCCGTAACAAAACTTTTAGAAAAAAATATTTGCGTCGGACTCGGCACGGACGGAGCGTCAAGCAATAATAATTTGGATATGCTCGAAGAAATCAGACTTGCCGCTCTGCTTGCCAAAGTCGATACGTTGAACCCGCTTGCAGTTCCTGCAGTTGAGACGTTGAAAATGGGAACTGAATACGGTGCAAAAGCTGTCGGCATTGACGACATCGGAAAAATTTCTGAAGGTTACAAAGCTGACATCACTTTATTTAATATGAGCGGTGCGGAGTGGCTGCCGTGTTATAATCCTGTTTCTTTGCTCGTTTATTCTGCAAATTCTTCTTCGGTTGATACGGTTATTGTTGACGGAAAAATTTTGATGGAAAAAAGAGAGCTGAAAACTTTAGACGAAGAAAAAATTATTTTTGAGTTTAAAAAATGTGCGGACAAGTTAACAGACTAACTATTACGCCGACGATTAAAATTCCTAAAATCTTTGAAAAATTTTTGCAGATATAAAGAGCGAATATAAACTCACGAAAAAAAATTTAGGATTTATTGTCGCCGGAGTAATATCAACTGTTTTATTATACGAGGTGAAAGAATGAAGGAAAAAATAAAAAAAGAGGTCGTGATAATTGGTGCGGGAATGGCGGGACTTACTGCGGCGATGTATTGCGGGAGAATGAATCTTGAAACTTTAGTTTTGGAAAATGCAATTATCGGCGGACAAATTGCAAATGCGTCGGGAATTGAAAATTATCCGGGATTTTTGAGCGTCAAAGGTTCAGATTTAATTTCGACTGTTCAAACTCAAGCAGAAAATTTTGGTGCGGTGATTGATGAATTTGATTCGATTGTGAAAGTCACTTTGAAAGAAAATCCGAAAATTATTGAAACTGAAGAAAAAATTTATCTTGCGGATGTCGTAATAATTGCGTCGGGAATGAATAGAAGAAAACTTCCTTTGCCTGAAGAAAAAAAATTTGCGGGTCGTGGCGTTCATTACTGCGAACTTTGCGACGGGCATGCCTATCAAAATAAAATTGTTGCGGTGATGGGCGGAGGAAATGCGGCAGTTGATGCGGCAAATTTTTTGACAAAGTATGCGAAAAAATTATTTTTGATTCACCGTTCAGAATTTCGAGCAGATGAAATTTCACAAAAAAAACTTCGTGAAAATCCTAAAGTTGAAATTTTTTTGCAGACCGAAATAAAAAAATTATTTGGCGACAAAAAACTTGAAAGCATCGAAATTTTTGATAAAATTTCCGAAGAAACAAAAATTTTGCAGGTTGACGGAATTTTTGTAAATATTGGCGTTGAACCTAATACGGAACTTTTCAAAGATGAGTTAGAAGTTTCGGAGAGCGGGCGAATTATTGCTGGCGAAAATTGCAAAACAAATATCGAAGGAGTTTTTGCGGCGGGAGATGTTCGAGAAAAAGAAATTCGTCAGCTTACCACTGCGGCGGCTGACGGAACTACTGCGGCACTTCTTACCGAAAAATATTTATCAAAATTGAGAGGAGTTTAAAAAATGGTAAAAGTTTATTCTTTTGAGGCTTGCCCTTGGTGCGTGAAAGTAAAAAAATATTTGATTTCTAAAAATATTGAGTTTGAAGTTCGCGACATTGAACTTGATGTAGAGGCGGCGAAAGAATGTCAAAAGATTTCCGGAGATTTAACTGTCCCTGTCACGACTGTTGACGGAGTGAATTATGTTTTAGGTTTTGACAAAGCAAAACTTGATGCAATGCTCGGAATTTAAAAAAACTAAATCAAAAATTAAATTCGTCAAAAAAGTGCAAAAAAATTTTTATTGACGCAGAAAATTTTCATGGTATAATTTCGCCCTGTCAAGCATTGTGCTTGTTCTTCCCTGCTCGGAGAGAAACCGAGCCTGAGTCCAAAGAGGAGGTGTAACAGTATGAGAAAGTATGAGATTGTTTTTATCGTCAGATCTCTTGAAGAAGAGGCAACAAATAACGTAATTGAGAAATTTGAAAAACTCATTGCGGCTAACGGCGGTAAAATCGACAAAGAGGATCGCTGGGGTAAAAAGCGTCTTGCCTACGAAATCAAAAAAGAGACAGAAGGTTTTTACGTCATTTTTTATGTAACCTGCGAACCTGCATGCGTTGATGAGTGCGACCGCGTCATGAAAATTACCGATGAAATTCTCAAGCACATGATCGTCCGCAATGACGAGAAAGAGGCGTAAGAATGAACAAAGTTTTTGTCAGCGGTAATTTGACTCGTGATCCTGAAGTCCGCTACACTCAGAACGGCAAAGCTATGGTGAGGATGGGAATTGCAGTATCTCGCCGTGTTTCCAAAAATTCCGATAACAGCCAGCCGAATGCAGATTTTTTTAATCTGACGGCTTGGGATAAGACTGCGGAATTTTGCGGAAATTATCTCAAAAAAGGTTCACGGGTTCTTGTTGAGGGTCGCCTTCAAACTTACAGTTACGAAGGAAAAGACGGCTCTAAACGTTCAGGCGTTGATATTCTGGTTGAAAATATTGAATTCGGTAGCAATAAAAATGCAAGTGACGATAATTCAACCGGGACATCAAGCTACAACAAAAATAATTCTCACAACGATTTGATGGACGAATTTTCAGGTTCGGACATTCAAGGTGATGAAATTCCGTTTTAATTTGGAGGTTTTAAAATGCGTAGAGATAAAGGCAGACGCCCTCGCAGAAAAATCTGCGCGTTTTGCGTCGATAAAGTTGAAAATATTGATTACAAAGATGCGGCTAAACTTCGCCGCTTTATCACAGAACGCGGAAAAGTTCTTCCGCGTCGTATTTCCGGCAACTGTGCAAAACATCAGCGTCAAGTAACTATTGCTATAAAACGTGCGAGAAATATTGCACTTCTGCCCTTTACTGCAGAGTAAAATAAAAAAACTGCAAATAAAAAATCCCTGTCACTCATTACGAGCGGCGGGGATTTTTCGTTTGTTAAATTTCTTTCGATTTTAGAAAGTCAGTGTTGCAAGATAATCTTTAATCTTGTCGCCATCTTCCATTTCCATAACTTTATCAAGAATATTTTTAGCTTCAGTAGAAGTAATTTTACGAATAACTTCTTTGACGCGAGGAATTGAAGGAGCACTCATGGAAAGTTCTTTTATACCCATAGCCATCAACAAAATAGCCGCACAAGGATCAGATGCCATTTCGCCGCACATTCCTGCCCATTTGCCTTCTTTGTTCGCGGATTCGATTGTGCGTTTGATAAGACGAAGAACAGCGGGGTTGAAATGGTTGTACAGATAAGAAATTTGAGCGTTTCCTCTGTCAACTGCCAATGTGTACTGAACAAGATCATTTGTTCCAATGCTGAAGAAATCAACATATTTTGCCAAAATCGGAGTCATAACAGCTGCGGCGGGAGTTTCGACCATGATACCGACTTGAACATCGTCAGAATAATCTTTTCCTTCAGCCGCCAATTCGCGTTTGGCTTTTTCGACCATTGCTTTTGCGTCAAGAAATTCCTGAACATTGATGACCATCGGGAACATGATAGCAGCTTTACCGAATTTTCCTGCACGGAGAATTGCTTTCAACTGTGGCATGAAAAGGTCTTCGCGTTTCAGGCTGATACGAATTGCACGATAACCCAAGAAAGGATTTTCTTCAGCACCTACTTGAATATAGGGCAGAGGTTTATCACCGCCGATATCCATAGTACGAATTACGCAGAGATTGCCGTTACATTTTTCGACAGCGGCTTTATATTCTTTAAACTGATCTTCTTCTTTCGGAACATCGGTTTTGCCCATGAAAACAAATTCAGAGCGGAAAAGTCCGACACCTTGAGCACCGAAACCGTTAGCCGCGTCAACATCTGCGGGCGAGCCGATATTTGCAACAAGATCAACTTCCACACCGTCCAAAGTTTTTGCGGGAAGAGTTTTGAGAGTAGCATAATATGCTTTGAGTTCTTCCTGTTTCTTAATTTTTTCGTCATAGCTTGCACGTTCTTCAGCGGAAGGACGAATTAAAATATCACCTGTGCCGCCGTCGAGAATTGCGGGATCTCCGTCAGCCATCTGCTCAATACCTTTGCCGACTCCGACAACTGTAGGAATAGCACGAGTTTTAGCAATGATAACTGCATGAGCAGTAGTAGAACCTGCACCGAGAATAACACCTGCGATTTTATCTGTAGGAAGTCCGGCAATAACTGAAGGTTCAATTTCTTTTCCGGCGACGATAACTTTTCCTGCAATTTCAGGTTCTTTAATGCCGAGCAAGAATTTTGCGATACGTTTGCCGACATCACGAATATCAACAGCACGACCGCGAAATACTTCATCTTCCATAGACTCAAAAATTTGTGCGTTTACTTCTGCCGCGTCGAGGACTGCTTTAGGTGCACTGCCGCATTCGTTAAGTTTTTCGTCGATTGCTCCGCTCAATGCGGGATCTTCAATAATCATGCGATGTGCTTCGAGAATGGCGGCCTGTTCTTTTAAGCCTTTGGAGTTGAAATCATCAATGCTTTTTTTCATGCCTTCCGCAACTTCTACGAGTGCGGCAGCTGCTTTTTTCTTTTCCGCATCGAGTTTACCGGGTTTGTAATTAACGAGATAACCGTCAAGATTCTGACCTGCAAGCAAAATAGTACCCACTGCAATACCGGAAATTACGCCCTTGCCTTTGATTTTATCTGCCATGAAACTATACCTCCTACTGTACAAAACTTTCTCTCATATATTAAAAAGGAAGGCGGCTTAAAAATAAACCTCCTCCCCCGACGAAAAATTTCGTCCGTTCGTGTAGTTTTGGTTTTACTCTTCGTTGAATTTTGCGTCAACGAGTTCTTTCAATGTGCTTACAGCGTCAGCTTCGTCCGGGCCGTCAGCGGAGATGGTGATTTCGGTGCCTTTGACCAAACCCATGCTCATGATCATGAGAATGCTTTTCGCGTCAACGGTTTTGCCTTTTGCCTTGATCTGGACTTTGGATTTGAATTTCGACGCAGTCTGAACGAACAGCGACGCAGGACGTGCATGAATACCAGTTTTGTTTTCAATAGTGGTGGTTGCTTCAGTCATTTAATACCCTCTCCTATCTCTTGGAAAAAAATTTATTGTTTTGACTGCTCACTTGCAGCTTTTCTGCGTATATTCGCTATGCTTGATAATGTTCCTGCCTTTCAGAAAAAAAACATAAAAAATTTTTTGAAAATTTTATTTTCGTCAACTCAAAACTTTCTTTTCTTTTCGACAGCAACAATTTTTATAGTGTCGTCGTCATCAAGTTCGGCTCCGCACTTCGGACAACATTTATATTCAACGCCGTCAGAATCTTTTCTTTTTCCCGTGCAGTGCGTACAAAATTCCATGCCACATCTTCCGCAGTGAAAAATTTTGTCAAAATTTGTTCTGCCGCATTTCGGACAGCTTGTATAATCTGCCATAAAAAAACCTCCCGTGAAAAATTATTTTTTCTTTTTCTTTTTAGCTTTTGCTTTAGAGGATTTCGCCAGACTTTTCGGCGAGCGGGTAGCATTCGCGATTTTTGCTTTTGCCTTTTCTTCAGTTTCTTTCTGTTTGTCGGTGGATTTTTTATCGCGTTCCATTTTTGCGTAATCCATTCCAAGACTTGCAATTTTATGACGAATAGCCATCATCGGGTGAGAAAATCTCATTTTTTTCTGTCCGCCATGCATGGTTTTCAAAAAATCATTTGTGACATTTTCACCGAAACAAGGAGTTTCGCACTTGTCGCAAATAGGTTTTGCCATTCCGTAGGGACAGCGTTGAATTTTCAGCATGACATTTGTCAAAAGTGCCGTACATTTCGGACAAAGTTTTTCGTCTTTTGTATCATGATTTGCGTTACAATACGCGGAGAAAGTTTTACGGATATTTTCTTTTTCTTTGAGGACATTTTTTTTCAAGTCGGGTTCCTTGCGTTTCGGCAGGAATTTTTTTATTTTATCGAGTATACTCATTTACCAGCTTTCCTTTCATTAAAACTCTGCACATTGTAATTGTTGAAGGAAATAAAAGCAAGAATTTTTGTTTAGACGGGCACGGGCGTTTCACAAATTGGTCAAAGTGATTGACTTTTGAAAAATTGACTTTAAATGTTTCAGTTTTTAAGAAAATATTTCGCATTTTTTGATAGATAACATTCCAAAGTTGCAAAATCTGACAAACAAATTTTAAAA
>JAFZMV010000169.1 GCA_017553205.1 Selenomonadaceae bacterium
ATTGGATTTTTTGAGCAGAAACTTTAAAAATTTTTCTGTGATTCTTACGGGAATTTTCGGCGGTCGATCGGATCATTTATTTAGTACGATTTTTTCTTGTGCGAATTTTTCGGAGAAAATTTTTTTGGTGGACAATAACGAAATAATTTTTTATCTGCACGACGGAGAAACCGCTGAAATTTATTTTGAAGAAAAACCTCTTGCTGTTTCAATTCTGCCCATGACAAAAATTTGCAAAGGAGTAACTACAAAAAATCTTCATTGGGAACTGAATAACGCAGAAATTTTTCAAGACCTTCCAAATGCCGTGAGCAACAGAATCGAAAACGAAAAAATAAAAATCAGCGTTGGACATGGGACGCTTGCAATTTATTTTTGTTTTGAAGAATCATTTGATTAAATCGGGTCTTCTGAGTTTTGTAATTTTTATGGCTTGTTCTTCACGCCATTTTTTTATTTCTGCATGATTTCCTGACAGCAAAACATCGGGAACAAATTTTCCTTCAAATTCTCTCGGTCTTGTGTATTGAGGAAAACCTAAAATTCCGTTGAAAAATGAATCAGTTTCCGCTGACTCCGCACTTCCCAAAACATTCGGCAACATTCTGGCAACAGAATCAATTATCACCATCGCGGGAAGTTCTCCGCCAGTCAAAACATAATCGCCGATAGAAATAATTTCGTCGGCAAGATCATAAATTCTCGCGTCGAATCCTTCATAATGTCCGCAGATAAAAACAAGTCTGTCAAATTTTGCAAGTTCTTTGGCTTTTGACTGATTGAAAACTTTTCCGCTCGGATCTGTAATAATAATTTTTTTTGATAAATTTTCTTCAGAATTTTTTAAAACTGCACGAACTGCTCTGTACATTGGTTCAGGTTTCAAAACCATGCCGCTGCCGCCTCCAAATGGAGAATCATCAACTTGCTTGTGTTTGTCAAATGCAAAATCTCTGAGCTGAGTAAAATTTATTTCGAGAATTTTTTTATCTATCGCACGTTTGATAATACTGTCGCCAAAAACTCCGCCGAACATTTCCGGAAAAAGAGTAATAATGTCTATTTTCATTTAAATCATCTTTTCTTAATTTCTTGTCAAAATTTTTCCGCGATAAATTTTTCTGACAAAATTTTTGTTTCTCTGTCCTCTTCGATTAAAATTTCGAGTGAGGAATTTTTTTTGACTTCGCGTTTCAACATTGCATTTTCTATCACGTCATAAATTTGCAAAAATTTTATTCTTCCGTGCAGAAAATTTTCTACAGCCGTTTCATTTGCCGCATTGAAAGTACAGGGCATTGTTCCTCCGATTTTTCCCGCGTCGTAAGCAAATTTTAAACCTCTGAAAGTTTTCATGTCAGGTTCTTCAAAAGTCAAATTTTTTATTTCCCAGAAATTTAATTTTTTTATCGGAGAAATTTTTCTTTCGGGATAAGTCAACGCATATTGAATCGGCAAACGCATATCAGGTGCGGCAAGCTGTGCAATTATTGAGCCGTCGCAAAATTCCACCATCGAATGAACAATACTTTGCGGGTGTACGACAACCTGAATTTGTTCGTAGGAAACATTATAGAGCCATTTTGCCTCTATGACTTCAAGACCTTTGTTGACGAGTGACGCGGAATCTACAGTAATTTTTTTTCCCATATTCCATGTCGGGTGTGCCAAAACTTTTTCAACCGTTGCATTTTTCAAGTCGTCAAAATTTTTTCCGCGAAAAGGTCCTCCGCTTGCAGTCAACAAAAGTTTTTCAATCGACGAAAATTTTTCTCCCTGCAGACACTGAAAAAATGCTCCGTGTTCGCTGTCAACGGGAAGAATTTTCACGCCGAAATTTTCCGCCGCTTTCATGACAATTTCTCCCGCCGCCACCAAAGTTTCTTTATTTGCCAACGCAATATTTTTTTTGTTTTCAATCGCCTTTAAAGTCGGCTCAAGTCCCGCAAATCCGCTCATGGAAGTCAAAACAATTTCCACGTCGTCAAAACTTGCCGCGTCTATAAATGCCTGACGACCTCCCGCAATTTCCACGCCGTCAAAATTTTTTTCTGCGGAAAATTTTTTATAGGCATTTTCGTCGGCAAGTACTGCCAATTTCGGCTTAAATTCTTCGACTTGCTTTGAAAATAATTCTACGTTTGAATTTGCCGCCAAAACTTCTACAGAAAATTCATTCGGCAAATTTCTTACAACGTCAAGTGCCTGAGTTCCTATTGAACCTGTTGAACCGAGTATCGCAATTTTTTTCATGTCCTCAAATCCTTTAAAAATTTTTCTTGATTATAACATGACAAAAAAATTTTTTTGATAAACTTTTTGAAACGTTATAAAATACCGCCTTGATTGAAATAAAATTTTAGAGGGAAGATACATGACAGAAGATTATTTTAAAATTTTGGAATTCGATAAAATTCGTGAAAAACTTCGAGATTGTGCGACAAGTAATTTTGGAAAAGAATTGGCGGAAAAAATTTTCCCCGCAGATAATTTTTCTGAAGTTCAAGACGATTTAAATTTGACGACAGAGGCAGTAAAAATTTTTGCGATAAATTCTCCTCCGTTTGGCGGTATTCATGACATCAGGGAAATTCTTAAAAAAATTTCTCTGGGAAGTAATGCCGACGCAGAAGAATTTTTGAACATTTTGTCCACAATGTTTGCAATGCGGAATATGAAAAAATTTTTCAAAGAGTCCGAACTCGATACGCCTAAATTAAAATTTCGTGCAAGTCAAATTGAAATTCTCGGAAATTTGGAAAAGCAGATTGATAACGCCATTGACGAACATGGAGCCGTGAAAGATTCTGCAAGCTCCGAACTTCAAAAAATTCGTCGTGAACTCCGTACGGCACAAAATAAAATTAAGTCAGAAATTTTTAATATTCTTCACGACGCGAACAATCAGAAATTTTTTCAAGATTCGATTATTACCATGCGTAGTGACAGATATGTTTTGCCCGTTAAGCTGGAATATAAATCACAAATTCCCGGCATTGTTCACGATCAATCCGCAACAGGTGCGACGGTTTTTATTGAGCCGATGGCGATTGTAAATTTAAATAACGAAGTCAAACAGCTTGAATCAGAAGAGCGGGCGGAAGTCAACAGAATTTTGCGAGTCTTGTCTGATTCCGTCAGAAAAAATGTTGACGAACTTTTAAACAACGTCGAAATTTTGGCGAAAATTGATTTAGTTTTTGCAAAGGCGAAACTTGCCGAAAAATTAAACGCAACTGAACCGATTTTAGAAAAATTTACTGATTTAAAATCTGCACGGCACCCGCTAATTTCTGCTGAAAAAGTTATTCCGATTGACATAAAACTTGGAGAAAATTTTTCTGTACTTTTAGTCACCGGACCGAATACGGGCGGCAAAACTGTTTCCATGAAAACTTTGGGACTTTTGGCTTTAATGGCTCAATCAGGTTTATATATTCCCGCTGATTCAGGTTCAAAAATTTTCGTCTACAAAAATATTTTTGCGGACATCGGCGACGAACAATCAATCGAACAAAGTTTGTCAACTTTTTCCGCACACATGAAAAAAATTGTCAACATTTTAAAAAATGTTCAAACTGATGATTTAGTTTTATTCGACGAACTCGGAGCAGGAACAGATCCAGACGAAGGTTCAGCACTTGCTATGGCAATTCTTGAAAAACTTTTGCAGAAAAAAACTTCGACTATTGCCACAACTCATTATTCAGAGTTAAAAACTTTCGCATATTCTACGGACGGAATTGAAAACGCCTGCGTTGAATTTAATTCCGAAACTCTTCAGCCGACTTACAGACTTTTAATCGGAATACCCGGGGCAAGTAATGCCTTTGCGATTAGTCAGCGACTCGGACTTGATAAAAATATTATCAATCGTGCAAAAGATTTTATCACGGCAGACCATGCAAATTTTGAAAAAGTTTTGTCAGACCTTGAAAGCGAAAGAATTATTTACAGGCAAAAAAATTTGGAAATTTCCGCACGTCAAGCCGAAATTGAAAAACTTGAGAAAAAAATTTCTGAAATGCGTGATGAAATTGCAAAATCGAAGGGCGAAATTATCCGCAAGGCAAAAGAAAAATCTGCCGCAATGGTCAGAGAAACCAAACGAGAAGCCGAAGAAATTATTTCAAGTTTGAAAGAACAATTCAACGACGCGGGAATTAAAAAACGTCAGCAGACAATTCAAAATGCAAGAGATAAAATTCGCATGGCTGAAATTGATACTGCCGAAGGAATTATCGCCGATAAATCAGTCGGCAAAAAAATCAACAAAAAACTTTTAAAAGTCGGCGACACGATTTATATAAAACCTCTCGACCAAAAAGGAATTATTTTATCAATCGAAAAAGAAGGAAAAGAATTATCTGTTCAAGTCGGTGCAATGAAAACAACCGTAAAAACTTCCGCCTGTAAATTTGTCAGTCATAATTCTGAAGAAATTTCTGAACCTGTTCACACCGATAAAAATCGCGGCTCGAAAAATCTTCTGCAAAAAATTTCTTCTGTCAGTCGTGAAATTGATGTTCGCGGAATGATGGTAGATGAGGCTGAACAAGTCTGCGGAAAATTTATCGACGATGCCCAACTTGCAGGACTTAAACAAATTTTAATCATTCACGGCAAAGGCACGGGAGCTTTAAGAAAAGGTATTCATGATTTTCTGCGGAGAAATAAATCTGTTGAAAATTTTAATCTCGCAGATATTGACGAAGGCGGAGCAGGTGCTACAATTCTCAACTTGAAATGAGGTGATAAATTGGAAAATATTGATATTACCGAAAAGGCAAAAATTTTTATCAGATTCGGACTTATAACTTTATTGATTCTTTCTTCTGTGATTGGTTACGCGGTTTTTAATTATTATCATGCCGCAAAAAATTTCCAAATCGACAACGCAAAAGTGACAAGCCCTATGCTGGCAGTTCGTGCTCTTGCCGCAGGAAAAATTAAAGAAATGCCGTTTAATGACGGTGATACAGTACAAGCGGGCGACGTTATCGCAAAAGTTGAAGTCAGCGTTACTCCCGAACAAATTCAAGAACTTGAAAACGCACTTGCATCAGCTAAACAAAATTACGAAAATTTAAAACTCGGTCAAACTGTGAAAGTTGCCGTCAAAAAACAAAAAGTCGTTGAACCTTCTCCCGCTCCTGCTCCCGCAAGTCCCGACGGTCAAAAGAATCAACCGCCCGCAACTTTGGAAAGTTTGGCGGAACGTGCAAGAAGAATGGACGAACTTTTTGACATGGGTGCAGTCAGTTCAGCACAAAGAGATGCGGCTAAGAAAAAATATGAAGATGCTTTGGCTAACGGTCTGCCTTCTACTCCTTCCGAAAACGGTTCAAGCAGTTCAAATGTAGTTGAAGAAATTGAATATGTGGATCAGTGGCAACCGACTCCGCCCGTAGTTTTGGCGGCGGCTGAAAGTACTGTTAAACAGGCTGAACTTGCTTTAAACGTTGCAAAACAGGAATCACAGCAGACAGAAATTACCGCACCTTTCAGCGGAGTAATTTATTATTTTGCGGCGTTGGAAGGTGATTTGACTGCGGGAGATGTTGTCGCAAAAATCGGCGGAAATCATGAGCTTTGGCTGGAGGCTGAAGTTGACGAAGATATTTTTGATAAAATTCCTCTCGGGAAAATGGTTTCTTACGAATTGGCAGGCAAACAATTTTCAGGAACTTTGATTGAAAAAATTTCTCCGACAAAAACCGAAGATGAAAATACCGAAGAAAATAAAAATAATTCTACTGAATCAGAAGAGCCGAAATTTGAAAAATATACTTTAAGATTTTCTATCCCCGCAGAAAAAGACGTTGAAATTAAACCGAATACAACAACTTCCGTTCATTTTACTTTGAAAAATATTTTTTGAATTGCGTTCAATTTTAATACAGCTTGACGGTGAATTTTCTGTATTGTAAAATTCGCAAAAATTAGAATCTGAGTGAAAATTTTTTTTTGCAAAGGAGTCAATAGAAAATATGTCTAACTGTGCATGGACTTTCATAATAGCGGCGGCGGTTGCATTAATCGTAACGCCCGGAGTAATTCGTCTTGCAGCTGCTACGGGAGCAATGGACAAACCCGACAAAAGAAAAGTTCATAAAGTTCCAATTCCAAGAATAGGCGGACTGGGAATTTATATAGCGTTCCTGTCTGCGGTGATAGTGAATGTTTTTTTGTCAGATCCTTCTGCAGAAGTTCAAAAAGAAATTATCGGCTTGATTGTTTCAGGAACTTTAATAGTTGTTCTGGGACTGATTGACGATTATAAAAACCTTCCCGCAAAAGTAAAATTACTCGGACAAATTTTGACGGCATGTGTTTTGGTTTTTGTTTTTGATGTCAGAATAGATTTTATAACCGATCCTTTCGGAGATTATTTATATTTGGAATGGGCGGCAGTTCCTGCAACAATTTTTTGGCTTGTGGGATTAACCAACACAGTAAATTTAATTGACGGACTTGACGGACTGGCGGCGGGAATTTCTGCCATTGCCTCAATAACAATTTTGTTAGTCGCGTTGGAAGGACAATTTTTCCTTGTGGCAGGATTAACGGCGGCATTGGCAGGTGCGGCAATAGGATTTTTATTTTATAACTCAAATCCCGCAAAAATTTTCATGGGAGATTCTGGGAGCATGTTTTTCGGATTTATGCTCGCTGGAATTTCTGTAATAGGTTCAATGAAAAGCACGGCGACAATAACTTTAGTAGTTCCGATTTTTGCTCTGGGAGTTCCTATACTCGACACAACTTTTGCAATAGTAAGACGCTGGCTCGGCGGTCAGCCGATTTTTAAACCTGACAAAGGTCATCTTCATCACAGACTTTTAAAACGCGGATATTCTCAAAGACAGGCAGTCTTTTTGATGTATGTCATCAGTGCACTTTTGGGACTCAGTGCAATAGCTTTAACCGAAGTCAGCAGTCAAACCGCGATGGTAATTTTGGTGGCGGTAGCTGTTTCAATTTTCTACGGTGCAAAAAAATTGGGAGTTCTGCACTTAGTTAAATCTTAAGGAAAACTTAAATTTTAAAGAATGTATGGAGGCTTTTTTCATGAAACTTTTTAAAGTCGTTGCGGGAATTTGTTTGTTGATTATGTTGGCGGTTTCTCCTGTAAATGCTCAACGTTCACAATCTGCCGACGATCCTTCAGGATTCGTAATTTTGTCTGACGTTGTTCTGGATATTATTCAAGAGATCAGATATTTTTCGACTTATAATTTTGTCGGTGACAGAATTGACGGTTATGAACAGCCCGTTGCATTGATGACGATTGAAGCGGCTCAGGCTCTCAAAGAAGTTTCTGACGACGTAAAAAAAATGGGCTACCGTTTGAAAATTTTTGATGCCTATCGTCCGCAAAAAGCTGTAAGTCATTTTGTACGTTGGGCAGAAGATATTTCTGATACTCGAATGAAAAAATATTTTTATCCGCAAGTTGATAAATCCAGACTTTTTATCGAAGGATACATCGCTGAAAAATCAGGTCACAGTCGCGGCTCAACAGTTGACTTGACTTTATTTGACATGAACACCGGCAAAGAATTGGACATGGGCGGAACTTTCGATTATTTCGGCGAACTTTCTCACCCCGATTACAAAGGAAATTTGACAGAACAACAATTAAAAAATCGTCAGATTTTGCGTGATGCCATGCTTCGTCACGGTTTCAAGCCGCTTGATGAAGAATGGTGGCATTTTACTTTAAAAAATGAACCGTACCCAGATACTTATTTCACTTTCACAATTTCTGATTTCAAAAAATAATGCTTAAGAGAGAGATTTTAAAGTTATGCCAAAAATTTCCGTTATAATTCCGTGTTACAACGCCGAAAAATTTATTAGACAATGTTTAGTGAGTGTGCTTTCCTCAAAATTTACAGATTACGAAGTAATTGTAATTGATGACTGCTCGACAGATAAAACCATCAGTGAAGTTGAAAAATTTTCTTCCAGTTTTGACGGTCGTTTAAAAATTCTTTCCACTCAAAAAAATTCAGGCGGAGCAGGTATTCCGCGAAATCTCGGAATAAAATCAGCAACAGGAAAATATATCACCTTTGTTGATAATGATGACATGATTTTGCCGACGGCACTCGGAAATTTTTTTGAAGTGGCAGAAGAATTTAATGCTGATGTTGTTCATACGGAAAAGCATTTTGCTTTTTATGATTTCGGCAACGGAAATTTTGAAAAAAAAGATTTACTGTTACAGAGTGATGAGCCTCTTGATTCTTTGACTAATGAAATTATTTCTGAAACAAATGATTTAAATGAGAGAATAAATAAATATGTTGAAGGAAAATTTTTTTGGTTGCCTTGGGGAAAATTTTATCGCAGAAGTTTTTTGTTGAACAATGAAATTAAATTTCCACAGATAAAATTTTCTGAAGACATGTTTTTTTGTTTCAAGTGCATGTGCTTGGCGGAGAATTATGTTCGTGTTCCGTTTGTCACGAATATTCACAGAATCAGACATGATTCTACCTCGAAAAAATATGTAGAATCTTCAGAGGGAGTTCAAGAATGGCTGGGGGTAATTTTGCCGCTGATTGAGAAGGTTGACGACTTCATGAACACAAATGATTTTTTCACGAATAATCCTGCATATCATCAAAGCGTTTTGAAATTTTTTATAGATATGCATTTTAAATTTATTCAAAGCCTTTTCAACGGTGTGCAAGTTCATGAAATTCAGAGAATTTTCTTCGACAAACTTGACAAACAAAATTATCAGCAGAGCAAAAATATTTTGCTGGCTTATCTTTGCACAAAATTTTTTGGGAAGTGATTGAATAGATGATTATGACGGGAGCAAAAGCCGTTGTAGAATGTTTACGCGAACAGGGAGTCGAAATAATTTTCGGCTACCCGGGCGGAATGATTCTGCCGATGTATGACGCACTCTACGACGAAAAAGAAATAAAACAAATTTTGGTTACTCATGAACAAAACGCGGCTCATGCGGCGGACGGTTATGCAAGAGCAACCGGAAAAGTCGGAGTCTGCATGGCAACTTCGGGACCCGGTGCGACAAATTTAGTCACGGGAATTGCTACGGCGTTCATGGATTCAATTCCTGTTGTTGCGATAACGGGACAAGTTGACACATACTTATTGGGCAAAGACGCTTTTCAGGAAACTGATATTTTGGATATTACCATGCCTGTCACGAAACATAATTTTAAAGTCAAAGACCCAAGACAATTAGTTGAAACAATTCGTCATGCTTTTGAGATTGCTAAGAGCGGACGACGCGGACCTGTTTGGTTGATATTCCGAAAGATTTATTTTTTGCGGAAGTCGATTATAAATTCAAAGAAGTTAAAGAAAAAGCTGCTGGAACTCCCGACGCTGATTTTAAAATAACTGCGGCGGAGGCTGTCGAAGAAATTTCAAAAGCCGAAAGACCTGCCGTAATTGTCGGAGGCGGAGCGGTTTCTGCAGGAGCGTCAAAAGAAATTATCGCCTTTATCGAAAAATATAATTTACCTGTCGTCAATACTTTGATGGGTATCGGAGCAGTTCCGCGAAGTCACCCGCAACATTTAGGATTTGCAGGACTTCATGGAAATAAGGCGGCGAATCATGCGATTGCGGCGGCTGATTTAGTTATTGCAGTCGGTTCAAGATTCGGCGACAGACAGACGGGAAATTTAAGCAAATACACCAGTTCAAAAAAATTCATTCACATTGATATTGATCCTGCGGAAATTGATAAAAATATCGCGAACAGTTTGGGACTTGCGGGAGATATGAAAGTTATTTTAAAACTTTTAATGCGTCATGAAAATTCCGCTCCCAGAACTGACTGGTGGAAAAAAATTGAAAGTTGGCAAGAAACTTTTGACTACGATTATCAAGTCAACCGTTTAACAGTTCCTTGGGCAATGAATCAAATTGCGAAAAAAACTGCGGGAAAAAATTTTGCTTACGCTACAGATGTCGGACAGCACCAAATGTGGGCGGCACTCCATTTGAGAATTGAAGAGCCGAGAACTTGGCTGACTTCGGGCGGACTTGGGACGATGGGTTTCGGACTTCCTGCGGCAATGGGTGCTCAAATTGCTTACGGAAATTCAAGACGAGTTATTTCAGTTTCAGGTGACGGCGGAATAAAAATGACGGGCAACGAATTTTATACAATCGCCCGCTTAAAACTTCCGATAATTTCTTTGATTGTCAATAATACAAGTCTTGGAATGATTCGGCAGTTACAAAAAGTCATGTACAAAGAAAAATATATTGCCTGTGAATTTGATTATCAAATGGATTATGTGAAATATGCGGAAAGTTTCGGAATAAAAGCGGTTTCAGTTTCGACGCAGGAAGAATTTGCCGCCGCATTTGAAAAAGCCCTTGCTGATGAAAAAAATCCTCGTGTAATAGTTTTGAATGTTTGGAGAAGTTTTGTTGAGCCGATGACAAAAGGTAACGCAAGAATTGATGAATTTGTGGAATTTAAATGACGATTGAACACGACTTTGATTTTTGAAATAAAAAAAGTTTGTCGTTTCAGCTGTTTGTCCACTTTTTAAAAGTGGTTTGTTGAATTTAAATAAGGTGTGAAAATTTTGGCGAGATATGATAAACGCAAAGCTGATGAAATGCGTGAAGTTTTTTTGGAAAGAAGATTTCAAATGCACCCTGCAGGCTCTGCGATAATTGAATTTGGAAATACAAAAGTTATCTGTGCGGCAACTGTTGAAGACAGAGTGCCTTTTTTTTTGAAGGGATCCGGAACAGGCTGGATCACTGCCGAATATTCCCTTTTGCCCAGTTCTACAAGTCCCCGAGTTCCCCGCGATACAGGAAACAGAGTCAACGCCCGTTCTTTGGAAATTCAAAGACTTATCAGCCGTTCACTTCGTGCAGTAACTGATTTATCTGCAATCGGAGAAAGAACTATAATGATTGACTGTGATGTTATTCAGGCTGACGGCGGAACTCGTACAGCGTCAATTACAGGGGCATTTGTCGCGTTGGTTGAGGCGTGCGAAACTTTTTACGAAGTCGGAAATGTTTTTCCCGTAAAAGATTTTGTCGCGGCAGTTTCTGCGGGAATTTCAGGGGACGGAGAAAAAATTTTAGACTTATGTTATGAAGAAGATTCAAACGCCATCGCCGATTGTAATGTTGTAATGACAGGTGCAGGCGAACTTGTAGAAGTTCAGATAACAGGCGAAAAAAAATCTTTTACTCGTGCAGACTTGAATGAACTTTTAGACATGGCGGAAGTCGGAATAAAAGATTTAATCGACTTGCAAAAAGATGCTTTAGGCAGAGAATTGGTTTGGAGAGTTGGGAGAATCGGCTGATGAAAAAAATTGTTATCGCTACAAAAAATCTTGGCAAGCTGAAAGAAATTAAAAAGGCATTGGAAAATTTTCCCGTTGAAGTTTTATCGCTTGCTGATTTTGAAAATATTCCTGACGTTGTTGAGGACGGAAAAACTTTTGAAGAAAACGCAAAAATTAAAGCAAAATATTTTTCCAAAAAAACCGGTCTGGCATGTATTGCTGATGATTCGGGCTTGGAAGTTGACGCTTTGGACGGAAAACCGGGAGTTTTTTCCGCAAGATTCGCAGGCTATCATGCGGAGGACGGCACGAACAATAAAAAACTTTTGGAAGAACTTGAAAAAATTTCTGTCGAAGAGTCGCCCGCCGATTATCGTTGTGCTTTGTGTTTTATCGACACTGACGGAAAAGAAATTTTGACGAGCGGAATTGTAAACGGCACAATAAAAAAAATCCCGCAAGGCACGGGAGGTTTCGGATACGATCCTTATTTTTATATTGACGAGAAAAAAACTATGGCGGAACTTACTCCCGCCGAAAAAGATTTAATCAGCCATCGCGGAGAGGCTTTAAGAAAAATGACGGCAGAATTACAAAAAATTTTTTCTGCTTAGACTTATTCTCTGACTAAAACTATTTCTTCAATTTTCGCGGACTCTGCGTCTTTTGCGGAAATTGCTTTATTTTTTACCATAGCATCAATTACAACAAGCTGTCTTTTTTTCGCCAACATGAAATTTACATAAGGCGAATACAAACTCGGAGCATTAGGCAGACCTGCTATCATTGCTGATTCGGCTGTTGTTAAATCTTTAGGTTCTTTTCCGAAATAACCTTCCGCGGCGGCTGATATTCCGTAAAAGTTCGAGCCGAAATAAATCGTATTTAAATAAAGTTCCAAAATTTTTCTTTTTGAAAAATGTTCTTCAATATTCACCGCCAACAATAATTCTTCAATTTTTCGGGTAAAAGACTGTTCCTGACTCAAAAATAAATTTTTTGCAAGCTGTTGAGTTATTGTTGAGCCGCCTTCTTCAATTTCTCCCGCCTCAACATTCACAAAAGCCGCTCTGGCTATCGAGTTCATATCATAACCGTCATGAGAATAAAATCTGGAATCCTCAACCGCTATGACTGCCTGAATAAGTGCGTTGGGCATATCTTCCAGCATGACATAGGGACGAATATTTTTTTCTTTTTCCTTGACAGCTTTTTCAACATTTCTGATTCTGTCAATTTTTCCGCCTAAACCTAATTTTTGATTTTCACGGACTGAAATAGAAGAATTTTTTTCTTTCGTCAAATTCGAGTCGAAATTTGCTGAAACTGTCGGAGAAAATTTTTCCGTTTCAGTTTTTTTGTCGTCGGTTAAAAGTTCTTTAATCTCCTTCATCACAGAGAAAAAATGTTCAGTCGGTTTTTCTGCGTTGAGTGAAAGCGTTATAAAAAATGATGCAAGAAATACAAATATCAGTGCAAAAATAATTTGAAAGAATCTTATTACATATCTGAAAGAGCGTTTTTGTTTTTGTTTCTGATTCGCCATCAAATCCTCCTAAAATTTTTATATTATCAACGACAAGCACAAAAAAATAATTGTCGCCGTATACATCAAACGAATTGTGCCGAGAATATGTTCGGGATTTAAAATTTCTGTCGGATCTCCCATGTATGCTCTGAAATGCGGGACTCCGAAATATGAATTTATTCCGCCAAGCTGAATATTTAACGCACCTGCAACAGTCGCCTCAGCAAAACCGCCGTTGGGGCTTGGGTGTTTCATTGCGTCGCGTTTCATCATGAAAAAAGCATTTTTGTAATCAAGTTTCAAAATAAAAGCCGCCGCAATAAATAAAAATGCGGTGATTCTTGCGGGAATAAAATTCGCAACGTCATCAAGACGGGCTGCAACTCTCCCGAAATATAAATATTTTTCGTTCTTGTAGCCGAGCATAGAATCCATAGTATTTACTGCACGATAAACGACGGCTAAAGGCAGACCGCCTACCGCAAAATAAAAAAGCGGCGAAATAATTCCGTCAACAGTATTTTCAGAAACAGTTTCGACAGTTGCACGAACAATTTCAGGTTCCGTTAAAAATTCCGTATCTCTTCCCACAATCCAGCCGACTTTTTGACGGGCTTTTTCTAAATTTTCAGCGTCAAGCAAAGAATAAATTTCGCGTCCCGCTTCCGCCAAAGAATGTGGAGAAATCATAAAACTTAAAGCCAACGCTTCAATAAAAATTTTCGCGGTGAAACTTTTCGTCAGACTTGCCAAAACTACAATCAAAACCCCGACACCGTAAGAAATTATTAAAACCAAACTTACTAAAATTCCGCCCATGCAAATTTTTTTTATATAGCCGTCAGAATCTCGGCGGAAAATTTTTTCTAAAAATGAAATTAAATTTCCCATCAAAACGACGGGATGAAATTTACTGCGTGGATCTCCAATTAAAGCATCAATCAAAAAAGCCGCGACAGCCGTTATCATCGGACTAAGCATTTTCTAATTCAGAAATTTTTTCAAGCGTCGAAATAATCAATTTTACTTGCGGCTCAACAGTTTTTAAATGCAGTCTTTCTTTTGTGCTGTGAATATTTTCGTTAGTCGTGCCGATTGAAACAATATCTAAATTTTTATTTTTCAGCGGGAAATAACTGCACTCAAGACCGGCATGAATTATTTTGACTTTCGGCGGAAAATTATTCTGCTCTTCAAAAATTTTCTCCATAATTTTTACAAGTTTGCTGTCGGGATTGTAATTCCAAACGGGCGAAGGTTCTTTAAATCTTATTCCGAAATTTGTCATAAATGCCGCCTGCGTATACATTTCCACAAATTCGCTGAGCATTTCGGGAACATGAGAACGTGCCAGCAACTGTATTTTCAAAAAATCATCTTCAGTGCGGACAATTCCAATATTTGCAGAAGTTTCTACGGCATCGGGATTTGTAACACTTTTTTCATAAACTCCGCTGTGAATAATTGTCGTCAAATTCATGAACTCTCCGAAATCTTTCGTACTCATGACTTTTTCAGGTTTTTCAACGGGATAAATTTCAACTTTTAAATTCGGTTCGCTTGATCCGTAATTTGTTTTTATTTGAATTTTGATAAGTTCTGCACATTTGTTCAAAGTTCCCATGTCCAAATCAGTGACAATTACAGCCTCCGCAGAACTCGAAATAACATTCGATGCAGAACCGCCCGAAAAACTTGCCGGCTGAAAATTTCCTTTGCCTTTCACAAGACGCAGAAAAATTCGCAAAACTTTTATTGCGTTTGCTCGATGGTCTGCAATGTCAATTCCCGAATGACCGCCACGAAGTCCGAAAATTTTTATTTTGAAACTGTTCGTCAATTCGTCGGCAGGCGGAACCATTTCCATTTTTTTGTTGAAATTGACATGAACACTGCCCGCACTTCCAACAACAATTTCGTCATAATTTTCGGAATCGGTGTTAATTAAAAATTTTGCGTCTTTGAAATGTTCTGCAGAAATATTTTTTACGCCGTCCATTCCGCGTTCTTCGCAGGTCGTGAAAATAATTTTAATAGGACCATGAGAAAATTTTTCATGATTTTTCGCAATGTAAAGAATTTCAGCTACGCCGACGCCATTATCAGCTCCAAGACTTGTGCCTTCAGCCTGTAAAAATTCTTCGGTGCGGACAAGTTTAATGGGATCTGTCAGCGGATCATATTTGTAACCGTTTTCAGCCACGCAAACCATATCTATATGAGCCTGCAAAATTGTCTGCGGAGAATTTTCTTTTCCCGGACTTGCGGGAATGTCGGCAATAATATTTTTGCTCGCGTCCTGAATAACTGAAAAATTCATATCACTTAAATAATTTTTCAAAAAATCGCTAATTTTTTCTTCATGTTCAGATTGACGAGGAATTGCCGCAAGTTTTTTAAATTCATCTAAAACATTTTCTAAAATTTCACTCATTGCAAATTACTCCCTGAAATTTTTTACAGAAATTATTACACTAATTTAAATTAAAGGCAAGCAAAAAATTTTATTGACGCTGCAGAAGTTTAAATATAAAATCCTGTCAAACTGTTGGAGAAAAGTTTTCGGTCGTTTAACAGGGAGGTTTTTAAAATGGATTTTGCAAGTATAGGAAAAGTCGGCTCATATCTCAAACAGAAAAATTTATTTTTCGCGGCAAATTACAAAATTAAAACAGGTCAGCGTGTTGTTGACTCAAACGGAAATTTACAATTTGCCAAGTCGAATATGTTTGACGAAATGACGAAGGCTCAAAAAAAATCTGATTCGGAAATTGATTCGGCTAGAATTTCCAGCATTAAACAAAAATTGAAGAACGGACGCAAACTCACGTCAGAAGAAATGAGTTATCTCCGCGAAAAAGACCCCAGCACTTACAAAAAAGCAAAACACGCCGAAGAGTCTCGCGAAGAACTTAAAAGCGAACTCAAAAAAGCAAAAACAAAACAAGAGGCTCGTCAAGTTCTTACTCAAGCAATGATAAAAGCATCGGCAGAGGCAAGTGCTGAACTTGCGGCATATAAATCCGGAATGACGGCAGGAGGCGGAGCAGTTGCACCTGTCGGAGTTCAATCGGGAGCAGAAATCAGCGGAAATATTTCAGTCGCGGAAAATTCTGCAGAAAATTTGAGCGTTGAAAATTCCCCAAGTTTGATTCAGGCAAATGAAGAAATTTCAGCGGACGGAAAAGAAATGACTGAAACCGCAATGGAAGTCACAAAACTTGAAATTCAATCCGATCAGGAAACCGCAGAAAATTTACAGCAGACAACCGCCGAAAATTCCGAAGTTCAGCAGACGGAAGAAAATTTTAAAAATGATTCAAACAAAAAAACCGCAGTCGAAGATATTTTGGAAAAATTTATGTTTACAGTTCGTGCGTTGGAGGACGAATGGTTAAACTTTACAAAGTCAAAAAAATATGAGGACTTACCGGGAGATTATTCCGAGAAAAAGACCACACAAAAAATTTTAAACGCTATTTACATTTACAGAAACGCTAAGAATTAAAAATTAGGGATTAGGAGTTAGGAGTTAGGAAAATCTTTCTAACTTCTAATTTTTTTATGCGTTGAGTACGGCATTAAATTTATCGCCGTAAGCAATCGCCAAATTTTTTCTCAAGTTTGCATAATAGCTTAAATCATTTTCATCAGTGATATATTTTTCTGCGGCATCGCGTGCAGCTATCAAAATTTCATAATCGCGGAAAACGTCAGCAATTTTTAAATCGGGCAGACCATGTTGAGCCTCTCCGAAAAATTGTCCCGGTCCTCTGAGCTGTAAATCTTTTTCCGCAAGTTTAAAGCCGTCAGTAGTCGTTTCCATAATGTCCAAACGTTCTTGAGCATTTCCCTTGTCACTGTCAGAAATTAAAATACAATAGGATTTATCAGAACCGCGTCCGACTCTTCCTCTAAGCTGATGAAGCTGGGCAAGTCCGAAACGTTCGGCATTTTCCACAACCATAACCGACGCATTCGGAATATCAACTCCGACCTCGACAACAGTAGTTGATACAAGAAGTTTAATTTCACCTGCACGGAATTTTTCCATAATTTCATCTTTTTCTTTTGATTTCATTTTTCCATGAAGAAGTCCGCAGGGAATTTTTTTGAAAATACCGTTGCTTAACATATCATACATTTCAGTTGCTGGATCTATATGATTCATTTTTTCAGACTCACTCCGCTCAATCAAAGGACAAACCACAAAAGCCTGCCGACCTGATTTAATCTCATTCAAAACAAAAGTATACACTTTTTTTCTGTCAGAAATTTTTCTCGCATAAGTTTCGATAGGTTTTCTGCCCGGCGGCATTTGTTTTATCAATGAAACATCTAAATCTCCGTAAACTGTCAAGGTCATTGTTCGCGGAATTGGTGTAGCAGTCATAACTAACATATCGGGAACTTTTTCAGATTTCTTTTCAAGTTCAGACCTTTGAGCAACTCCAAATCTGTGCTGTTCGTCCGTTACTACCAATCCTAAATTTTTAAATTGAACTCCTTCCTGCAAAATTGCATGAGTTCCGATAACAATATCAATTTCATGATCTGCAATCTGTTGATAAATTTTTTCCCGCGATTTTTTCAGACGTGTAACTTTTGCACTTAAAAGCCCTACTCTTATTCCAAATTCTTCAAGCTGTTTTACAAATTTTTCATAGTGCTGACTCGCCAAAATTTCAGTCGGTGCCATGAATGCTCCTTGAAAACCGTTTTCCACAGCTTTTACAAGTGCCAATAAAGCCACTACAGTTTTTCCCGAACCGACATCGCCTTGAATCAATCTTCGCATGGGAACTTTGCTTTCCATATCTTTTGCGACGACTTTAAAAACTTTTTTCTGATCTCCCGTAAGTTCAAAAGGTAATTTACTCATCACGTCTTTTAAAAGTTTGCCGTTTTTCTTGCAGGAAATTCCAAGCCGTTCATCTTGAGTTTGTTTTTTTATGAGCATTAAACCGCACTGAATTAAAAATAATTCGTCAAAAGCCAGTCTTCTCCGTGCAGCATGAAGTTGTTCATTCGATTTTGGAAAATGTACGGCTCTCATTGCCGAATCAAGCGACGGCAAATTTAATTCTTTTAAGACAACATCAGGCAAAATTTCAGGAAGATCCGGCATAATGTATAAAAGATTATCCATCGCCGCACGGAAAAAATTTTGATTGAGTGAACCTGTCGAAGCGTATATCGGCAAAATTCCCAACATAGGTTTTTCTCCGTAATCCAAAATTGTGAAAGTGTTTATCTGGCTTATTACGGGACGACCTGACCAGCCGTCAAGTTTTACTTTGCCGACGACCGCCAAAACTAAACCGTCTTCCAGTTTATCCTTCAAATAATCTTGATTAAACCAAGTAATAGGAATATAGCCCGTATTGTCTACCAAAATTCCGTTGATTATAGTCATGCCTCTGCTTGTCGTCCGCACCGTCAGTCTTGAAAGTCTGCCGACAACAACAGCAGTCTGATCTATTTCAAGTTCATTAATCGGCGTTATATACCGTCTGTCCTCGTATGCTCTGGGATAGTGCGTCAAAAAATCGTACATAGTGAAAATATTTAATTTTTCCAGCATTTTGGCTCTTTTAGGTCCAACGCCTTTTAAATACATAATGTTGTCTGTAAATTCAAATTGATTTCTGCTCATTTAAATCACCTGCCAAAAGTTTTTCTGCAGCTTCAATAACTTTGCTCGGTTTCACATTATACAAACAATTTGATTTCGGATAACTCGGACATTCTTCGGCTTTTACGGAACAAGGACAACAATTTTCTCGACTCGTTAAAACGATTGAATTTTTATTTATCGGATGCCAGCGATCTGGAGAAGTACAGCCGTACATCACAACCATTTTTATTTTTGTTGCTGCCGCAATGTGAGTTGCTCCCGTGTCAACCGTGATAAATAAATCTGAACGCCTGAAAATTTCCGCCAAGTCCGTCAAAGAAGTTTCACCGCAAAAATTTTTCACGTCCCCGCCAATTTCTGCAATTACTTCGTCTGCGTATTCTCTGTCACTTGGAGCACCAACAATAAAAAATTCTGCGGAATATTTTTCACGAAGTTTTTTTACAATTTCTGCAAAATATTCTTTCGGATAAGTTTTCAGCGGAAAAGTTCCCTTGACGCACAATGCAATTTTTAATTTGTCCGCAGAAAAATTTTCAAAAAGTTTTTCGGCAACCGGAGAAATTTTTTTCGGAAAATGCGGCTCGCCATGTCCTTCAATATTAAAAAATTTCCTGACAATTTCTTGATAAGTTTCCGCCTGCAAAGTTTTATTCAAGTCGTGGGAAATTTCTACAACATCCGTATAAAGCAAAGTTACGCGACTTTTGTTGTCGTCGAAAACTTTTGAAGGGCCTACACGCTTTTTAATTCCTGCCATGAAAGTTAAAAGAGCGGGACGAAGTTTTCTGTCAAAAGAAATAGACAAATCAAAATTTCTGTGCCGAATTTCTGAAATCATTTTTCTCATCGCCGAGAAAGAATTTTCTTTTTCCGCATAATCAAAAACAATCACATCATCAACAACGGGATTATCTGTCAACGCATCTTTTACGACGGGTTTGACCAGCATTGTAATTTTTGTTTCGGGGAAATTTTTTTTAATCAAATCGAGTGCGGAAGTTGTCAAAATTACGTCGCCCAAATTTACCAGTGCATTTACTAAAATATTTTTATACATTTTTATTTTCCTCTGTCACATGTTTATTTTCTTTTTCATAGTAATAGAGTTTAACATATTTTGCCATTGTATAAAAGTAATGAAATCCCGACAAAACAAAACCTATTGTCCCGTCCAAAAATCCTCCGCGTAAAAAATACATTCTGAACGCCGCCCAAAACGGGTGAATAATCATATCAAAAAAATTTGCCCGCTTTCCGGATTCATACATTTTTTTTGCGGCAAGCGTCGTATAAACATTAAATTTTCCAAAATAATGTTCCCAATCTCTGTACGGATAATGCACAAGATATTTTTCGGAATCAAAATCTTTTTCCGTGAAGTCATGACAAATTTTTTCATGGACAACGCCTTCAACATGAGTTCCTTTTTTCGGCAAAAGTCTTGTCACATAATCTGGAAACCAACCGCCATGCTTTAAAGGTTTTCCCCAAAAATAACTCAGCCTTGAACATCTCCACGCAAAATTTTTATCGTCCGCCGACAAAATTTTTTTAATCTCTTCGGCAAGTTGAGGAGTAACTCTCTCATCGGAATCAATTAAAAAAATCCAATCACTTTGAGCCTGTGCAATCGCAAAATTTTTTTGTTCTCCCCAGTTGCCGTTTAAAGCCCGCTGAAAAACTTTCGCACCGAGATTTTTGCAAATTTCCGCCGTCTTGTCCGTACTGAAATCATCAACAACAATAATTTCATCAGAAAAATTTTTTACGCTTTCAATGCATGCACCAATAAATTTTTCTTCATTCTTCGCCAAAATTACCGCAGATAATTTTGCCATCTGAAATCCTCCAATAAAAAAGTTGCTAGTCATTAGTTTTTAGTTATCAGAAAATCTAACAACTATCGACTAACAACTAACAACTTTTGACTAACTAATAATCTTAGTCAATGTCAACCGTGACTTTTTTATTTTCACGAGTTGCGGCAGATTTTACAATCGTGCGGATAGCTTTGGCAATTCTGCCCTGCTTGCCGATAACTCTGCCCATGTCCTCCTGTGCAACATGAAGTTTCAAAACTGTGCGATCTTCTTCTTCGACAGCCTCAACTGTAACTGCATCAGGTTTTTCTACAAGTGCTTTTGCAAGCACCGTGACTAATTCTTGCATAATCTACTACCTCGACTTTCAAGAGCGGATTTTATTTTGAGGTGCTCTTGCGATCTTCATGAATTTTCTTCATGATACCTTTTTTGCTCAAAAGTGAACGAACGGTATCAGTCGGCTGTGCACCGTTTTTAATCCAGTTAATAACTTTTTCTTCGTCGATATTAACAATCGCGGGATTTTTCTTCGGATTATAATTGCCGACGATCTCTATAAAACGTCCGTCACGCGGTGAGCGGCTGTCCGCTACAACAATGCGATAGAACGGCTGACGTTTTGCACCCATTCTGTTAAGTCTGATTTTTACCAATTTTTTCACCACCTTTCGGAGAAACTTTATTTTATTTCATAAAAGGAAACTTTCCGCCGAGTCCGCCAAGCAGTCCGCTTAAATTCGGCATTTTCGGCATAGTCGGACGAGCTTTTTTATTTTTCCCCTTTTTATTTTTGTTTTTCTTTGATTGCTGTTGTTGAGCCTTGACACCAAGTTGACGCATCATTTTCCGCATTTCTTCAAACTGCTTGAGAAGTTTATTTACGTCAGAAACTTGAGTTCCCGAACCCATTGCAATTCTTTTTCTGCGTTTCGCGTCGATAATACTCGTATCGCTTCTCTCTTTCGGAGTCATCGACAAAATAATTGCTTCCATGTGCTTGACTTCTTTTCCGTCAAGGTCTAAATCGACTCCGCCAAGTTTTTTCTTAAGCCCGCCAAGTCCCGGAATCATTCCGAGTAAATCATTTAAGGAACCTAATTTTTTAACCTGCTGAAGTTGGTCAAGGAAATCTGCCAGCGTAAATTCATCTGACTTGATTTTTTTAACCATTTTTTCAGCGGTTTTTGCGTCAATGGTTGACTGGGCTTTTTCAATGAGTGAAAGCACATCGCCCATTCCCAAAATTCGTGATGCCATTCTGTCCGGGTGAAAAACTTCAAGAGGTTCGATTTTTTCTCCCATGCCCACGAATTTTATCGGGCAACCTGTCGCCGCCTTTATCGAAAGAGCCGCACCGCCTCTTGCATCGCCGTCGAGTTTTGTTAAAACTACCCCGTCAACTTCAAGAGCGTTATGGAAAGTTTCGGCAACGTTCACAGACTCCTGACCGATCATCGAATCGACTACAAGCAAAATTTCATGAGGATTGACAGCAGACTTAATGTCTTTCAATTCCTGCATCAATTTTTCATCAATCTGAAGTCGTCCGGCTGTGTCGATTATCAAAACATCTCTGGCATGAGAATCGGCAAATTTTAAAGAATCTTTCGCGATTTGTACAGCGTCTTTAATATCTTCCGTGAAAACAGGAACTCCAACCTGTTCGCCCAAAACCTGCAACTGTTTTATCGCCGCAGGTCTGTAAATATCCGCCGCAACAAGTGCGGGACGTTTGCCCTGTTTTTTCATGGCAAGTGCCAATTTTCCTGCGGAAGTTGTTTTTCCTGAACCTTGCAAACCGACCATCAAAATTACTGTCGGAGGGTGCGAAGAAATATTTAACTTTGCAGTTTTCCCGCCCATTAAAGCAGTTAATTCTTCATTGACGATTTTTATAACTGATTGTGCGGGCGTGAGTTTGCTCAAAATTTCTGTATCAACTGCACGAGCCTTGACATTCTTTTCAAACTGACGAACAATTTTATAGTTTACGTCGGCAGAAAGAAGAGCCATTCGCACATCTTTAAGGGCTTTATCAATATCTTTTTCAGTCAGTTTGCCATGTCCGCGTAATTTTCGGAAGGCCTCCTGAATATTTTGCGATAAATCTTCAAACATATTCTATCACTCATAATAATTGGCACTACCTCACGCAGTGCCAAGTTTCTTTCACAAATTGGAGGCGGCACCCAGAATCGAACTGGGGATAGAGATTTTGCAGACCTCAGCCTTACCACTTGGCCATGCCGCCAAAGTTTTAATGGCGACCCGGATCGGACTTGAACCGACGACCTCCGCCGTGACAGGGCGGCATTCTAACCAACTAAACTACCGGGCCGTTAATCAACAACGCGAATTATAAACGCTGAATTATTTTTAGTCAAGCAAAAAATAAATTTTTCAATTCTTTCGCGTTTAAAATAATTGCCGTCTTATTTCTGAAACATTCCGAGCAAAATATCTTTCGTGACTTCTGCGGGATTTAAATTTATGTCCCATTCTTCTTCGTCAGATTTTTCAAAAACTGCTCCAGCTTTTTCTAAAATTTCTTTCAAACTCATGCAGGATTCAAAAGAAGTTTTCAAAGCAGAAATCATTTTATCGGAATTTTTATCACTGCGGGCGACAATTCTGTTGCCCATAGTTCCCGAAGTAAAATAAAATTTTTTCCCGCCGTTTTCATCAGAAATCAAAAATCCCAAAAACATTTCATGAGCAGAAATTTCATTCGGAATACAAAAAGAAATTTCATGAGAATCAATCAAATATTTTCTGTCAATTTTATCCTGTTCAACTCCGCCGAGAAAAATTTTAAACGGTACTGAATTTTTATTTTTTGTGTAATTGTTTAAATTTACCATCATAGTTTCATCAGTAATTTTTTCGCCGACAAAAAAAGCCTCAGTCGCTCCGCCTTTTTTTATTGGTGCGTCCGTCATATCTCCCGAAAAAATCACTAAACAATTTTTTGTGTCGATAAAATTTTCTCGTGAAAAATCATTCTGCCAGCCTATGTCACGTTTCGGAGAATTTAAATGTAAATCAAGATCAACACGTTCTTCATATTCTTCGTTTGAAAGATTGAACCAATGCACGCCGATAACCACAGAATTTTTTTCAAAAGTATAATGTGAGCCGTAAGGAATTGCACCGATAATTTTTTTTTCACTGACGGGCAGAGCATAATTAAAATTTTCGGGAATAAAAATTTTTTTGCCTTGAACATTCGGGCGAATTTCTTCAACAATCGAATCAATGACGGCAGACAAAATTTTATAATTGAGTTTGAAATTTCCCGTGTAATCGTCAACAAAGACTTTTCCGTTGCGAATATAGTAGGCGATATTTTCAGGAGCGGCACTTCTGAAAAGAATACTGTTTGCGATAGAAATTTTTTTAAACACGGTGACTTTTGAAAGTTCTGTCTTGAGTTTTTCAAAATCAATTTTTTCGGAAGAGGTCACGCAGTCCAAAATTTTTTTCTCTGAGGGCTTGTGATATTTGTCGGCAAGTTTCCGCATTTTATTTATCGTCGTTCTCAAATAGGGCGAATGAATTTTAAAAGCAAGCCAAAGCGGTTTAAATCTGTGAAAAATTTCTGCAAGTTTTTTCAAACCGTTTTCTTCTATGTACCGCGAAAAATATCTGTCGAAATTTTTTTCAGAATTTTTCAACGCAAAAATTGTTTCTTGATCTTTTATCAGCAAAGTTGAGTTAATTCCCTTGTAAAGCATATACCGCAGAAATTCAACGGGATTTTTGGGAACAAGTCCGAGCATATCGCACAAATAATTTTTTAATTCTTTATTCGGCACGTCGTCCACATTCAAATTTATTTCAAGAAATCTTATAATCACCAAAATATTTTTCAAAGTTTCTCCGGAAAGTGCTGCACCAGACATAATCAAATTTATTGTGCGTTCTTCAATTTCTTTTTTGTCCAGAAAATTTATCACGGTAATTTTTACGGGCTTGGCATCTTCAGGCAGTTCCAATTTTTCATTCGGAATATAAACCATATCTCTTTCAAAAATTCCGAGATTTTCAAAGCCGTAAGTCGTCATATAGTGCAAAATTTTATTGGCAAGAATTTTTTGCGGTGAACTTTTTGCGACAGTCTGAAAGGATTTATAAAAACTCTGATTGAGTTCAAAAATATCGTAACCGAATTTATATTTTAAAAACTGAAAAAATTTTTTGCCGCCGATACACGGACAGACTTTGAAAGCCTCTTCCGTAATAAAAAAACCGTTCAAAATATTTCTTTCGTTGTCGAGAGTGTACGCAGAAAATTTTTCATCTGAAAGATTCGGCACGGCTTTAAACAAAGTCAAAACCGACTCAACAAAATCAAAAGTTTTTTCCATATAAATCAATCCTTTCATAAAAATTAGGAACCGGAAAAAAATTCCAATCCCTAATTTCTAAAATCATGGCGAAGAGTAAAAAAAAGATTTGAATTTAATTAGGGCGTGTTGGTAAAGTGCCGAAAATAAAAACATAAGCAATTTTTTTCTGATAAAATGTGTTTGTTAAAAATTCATCGGAAAGGAAATTGCTTATGTCGAACACATTTTATCAAGGACGTTATTCGGTTTCAAATA
>JAFZMV010000170.1 GCA_017553205.1 Selenomonadaceae bacterium
AATATGCTTAAGAAAAATATTCATTCAGGTGATTTGCCTCATACCGAAAAGCAACTTGAAAAAAAGACCAAAAATTTTATGAATAGTATTGCTCATCAGCCTGAAAAAATTTCAAATTTATTTTCGCACGAAAAATTGTTTTTCATGGAATACTCTTTCGTTGCTTAATTTTTTGTATCTTTAATCGTCGGAGTAATATCAAAAAATGCGAAATATTTTCTTAAAAACTGAAACATTTAAAGTCAATTTTTCAAAAGTCAATCACTTTGACAAATTTGTGAAACGCCCGTGCAGAAAGATTTTTTGTAACTTGTCAAAAAAATTTTTTTCTGTATAATTTTTTCGCTACCATTGCCTTACTTCAAATTGAAGGAGGTGAGTGAGTTGTTGTGTAGTTTTGTTCTTACTGTCGTAGCAGGTGTGGCCGTTCACTTCATCTGCAAATGGCTGGACAGATTTTAAAATAACAGCCTGTGGTTAGCGTTAATCTTCAAAACGCATGAAAAAATCCCCGACCGTTCATCGGGGATTTTTTTGCTACCAAGTTGTTGTGTATTTTTGCTGAATAATTTCTCATTCGCTGTACGAAATCTATCACAAAATTATTTTTCTGTCAAATTTTGATAAAGTTTCATCAGTTCAGCTAAAATTTCAGATTCAGAAAAATTTTTGTCGAAGCCGTAAGCCTCCATAACTGCCAAATCATTTTTTTTGTGTGCGTCGCGTAAATCTTTCGGCATTAAAATCGGATCGTAGAGGTCGGCAAGACAGGGGCTAGGAGTTAGGGGCGAGGGGTTAGTTTTTGATTTTTCGTTCTCCATATCCCCTAATCCCTCATTCCTAACCCCTAAATATTTTTTTCTCACTTCCAAAATTTTTTCAGCCGTTTCAGAAATTTTTTCGTGAAAATTTTTTTCGCAATCAGGAAACGGAAAATTATTATAAATCAGCGTGTTTGAATATCTCAAATCACTTTTTAATCTTCCGCAAAATTTTTTCGTAAATGCCATATGAACCGAACTTTGCAAAATTCCAAATAAAAATAAATCTGCGTCAGGAATTACAAAATTTGGATTAACTGCAATAATTTTTTCATCAAAAAATCCAATCGGAATATATTTTCTTCTTTCTGATGAAACTTGCGGAAAAAATAAAAAATTTTTTGGATTATTTTGTTCGCGAAAAAGATGAGGAGTTTCAGCTAATTTTTTTCTGTCATTCGCACCTTTTAATCTATCTTCACGACATTTTTTAATTCTTTCGTAAATCGGAGGAATTTTTTTAATTTCGGAAGGATTGGCATCGACTAACCAAAGACAAAATCTTTTTTTATTGTGCAAAAATTCTTCAGCACCAATTAAAATTTTTATAAATTTTTCTGCTTGCGGATAATCTTTTAGGGCGTGTTGGTAAAGTGCCGAAAATAAAAACATAAGCAATTTTTTTCTGATAAAATGTGTTTGTTAAAAATTCATCGGAAAGGAAATTGCTTATGTCGAACACATTTTATCAAGGACGTTATTCGGTTTCAAATA
>JAFZMV010000171.1 GCA_017553205.1 Selenomonadaceae bacterium
GGACCATGCCGGTGAGCCGGAGGCGTCCAGGGTCACATCTTCCCCGTAGGCGCTGCCATTGGCCAGCAGACGCACCTTCACGCTCTCCGGGCGGCTTCCGTCTTCATTGTTATTGTCGCTCCAGGACTTGGAACGCCTGTTTTCAAAAGCCACAAGACTGATGCGATATAAATTTTTATCCTTCTGTTTTGAGAAAAATACAGCACAGAAATACTCTTGAAATGACCTGTGGACAAAATGATATTTTCCGCTCTCGTAATACATCAGACAAAGAGCAACGGTCAAATCGCTTAAAAAATCCTGCATAGAAATGCGAGTTTCATATTTTTGATGAATTTTTAGCGTGTCAAAATATTTTTCAAATTCAGTTTCGGTCAAATCAAACTTGTCGTCGATGTATGTACGAGCACAAAATTCTGCAAGATAATCAGCAAAAATATCGGCAGTCAATTCTGTTTTGAATTTGCGTTTGTACGCTCCTTTGCTCGCATCATGCTTTTGTGAAAGAGCCACATAAGCCTCGTGATAAAATACATGCATTTTTGAAGGAATTTCGGCAAACTGCTCATACGTCATCAACATAATGGTCAAAAGCAGAGGATTTGCGATAAATTCGCTGTGTGTAAAGAAAAGCTGGGCATCTAATTCTTTACGAAAATTTTGCTTGATTGACGGCTCATCTGATCTGAAATCAAGTTTATCAATCAATTCCAATGCTTTCTGCTTACTGAAAGGCATAAGTCGTAAAACAGTAAATCGATTAAAAGCCGTGAAATTACCGAGTGGTGCAAAAGGTCGTGACGAGATAATGAACATATTGTTCGAATATTGGTCAGCGAAAAACTCCAAAGCACGTTCAAATTTTTTCATGCAGTCGAACCCTATTTCGTCAAGTCCATCAAATAAAAGTAAAAATTCCCCGTCGATGAGCATTTGAATGAATTCAGGAAGTTTGATGCCATCCGCCAACGCCGAGAATTTTTCAAACACATATCGTAAGAGATCATCAGCGTTTTCGTCGTATTCTTTAAGCGGAATAAAAATAGGAATACGTTTGGTTTCGTCGTAGTTGTTAATGGAGTCAAGCAGAAGATGGCGTAACATCATAGACTTTCCGAGACCGCCCGTGCCAGAAAGAATTATAAAACGTGAGCATTGAGATAAAGTTTCGGCGGTGGCTGAACGGTAGTAATGGCGTTCATAGTTGCGTTTATAACCCGTTCTGAAAATTGGTACACGTTGAGTGATGTCATTACAAACGTAAAAATCGTAAAATTTTCTCGGATAGTCACTGTATAGAAGAGTTTTCAAGAGGCTATATTTATCATAAGCCTTTTTCAAATAGTTCTTGTATTTCACGTCGATATTTAATTTTTCGGAAACAATTTCAACGTGTATCTTGTCCATACCATTTTTTCCAATATTGCTTGAAAAAATCCATTCACTGTTTTTGGATTTGCACTTAAACCAAAATTCAAAAGTAGCTCTGCCTTTTTTTATTTTCACGGCGATTCAAAATTATGTAGTGAAGAACTGCAAGCAAAAAAGGCTGAAATTCAAACGAGTCCTTTTCGAGAAGTTCCTTTTTTGTTATTGGCATATCCGGCTCAATAAAAAACTGAGCGTTATCGGGAATTTGTGAATCTTTTTCGATAAATTCAAGCAATGCACTGACCAGCCAAGTTGCCAAATTAAGATTCAAAAATTCATCAACAAACTCTGACATTCTCTTGAGAGTGTCGGAGTTTTTATTTTTTATTGCATCGTCAAAATTTGTAATAACGACTTCATCTGTCAGCGGAATATAGACTCCGCCATTTTTTTGACAAGTTTTATATTGTGAAACGTTCTTTTTGAAAGTTGCGTCATAAGAATCGATAGTTGAATTCATCACGACGTGCAGCAATCCTTTCATAGTTTCTACATCGGAAAGTCCGTCAGTTTCATTCACGATAGAGTTGCGAGTACGGTTTCTCTCTCGACGAACTTGAAGTAACAAACAGAAAAAAGTACCGCCGCAAAGATACGGAACAATCGGTGATTTCACGCCAAAAACCCCCTCCAAAAAAATGGTAACTTTGGAAACCTTGCAAGTAACTGTAGTAACTATAGGATTCACTTCAATGGCACAGCCAAATAAACAACACAGAACAACACGAATTATATCAGCAATTTGTCGAATGTGCCACAAAAAAATAGCGGAAGGCACGGGCGTTTCATAAATTATTCAAAGTAGGTTGACTTTTAAAAATTTGGATTGCTTTTTCACGAATTTCAAAATTTGCTACAAATTTTTTTAAGATGGTATGAAAAAATTTTAAAAAAATCGGCAAATAAATTTCAAAAAAGTTATACATTCCACCATTTTTATAAAAA
>JAFZMV010000022.1 GCA_017553205.1 Selenomonadaceae bacterium
ATTTGTGAGGAAAATAACTTAGACCATGACATTTTTTAAAATTTGTTTGTCAGATTTTGCAACTTTGGAATGTTATCTATCAAAAAATGCGAAATATTTTCTTAAAAACTGAAACATTTAAAGTCAATTTTTCAAAAGTCATCACTTTGACCAATTTGTGAAACGCCCGTGAAAAATTTTTTCTTGACATTTCCCCATGACTATGGTAAATAGTATACTTGGGAGTTTGTCTTTTTTCACTTATTTGTCGTCCTTTACTTTTTTGGTGTGAAGGAGGCGAAATAATGCGACAAGATTCGGATTCTTTGGAATTCACAGTTTTTCTGCTCCTGGTGAAGCGTTTGACAGTCGAAGTGTTCAATAAACTTTTCTCAACTTGGCTGTATATTGCACGTAAGACAAGCGGTGTAACGCAAGCTGAATTGGCGAAACGTGCGGGCGTGTCACGTCATGCGATCTCGAATTATGAAACGGGAAAATTTAAAACCGTTCTCAAACTCGATACTTTAAAAAAAATTTTAAGTGCATTGGATCCTAATGTTACGGTCACCAGTTTTTGCGAAATGTTTGAAAAAAATCTTTGTTCGTAAATTTCATTGATAACTCAATAAGTGAAAATTCTATAAAAAATGACTAATTCTATAAAAAAAGTTAGAAAAACTCCAGAAAAATGTTCGTTTCTGGAGTTTTTTATTTTTATTTTTCAGAAGTTGCACTTTTGAAATTTCTTCAAACACAATAAAAAATTCCCGAAGAAGTTAAAAAAATTTTATTTCTTCGTTATGTCAGCGTCAGTAATGTTTTTTCCCTGTTTAGTAAGTTCAGCTTCAAAATCAAGAATAGTTTCTTTGCGATTTTTTCCTTTATGTGCAACGTAGGGATTAAGGCGGTAAGTTTTATTTAAACCCGCTCTTGGTCCTTCGACGATAATATTTAATTCCTTTAATTTTTTTATAGCTCTTGCGACGTTCGGTTGTCTTATTCCCAATGCTTGAGCAACATCACTCTGATTTATAGTCAAATAATTTTCAAAATCAACTTTTCCGAGAAGATACAAAAAAACGCTACACTGTTCACCAGTTAATTTTTCTTTTGCCACCTGTGTAATTACTTCTTGGTACACAGCAACCCACCCGTTTCCCAAATTTTTCTTTTCCAGTGGAAAACAGCCTTTAATCTTTCCCTCTTCGTCCGTGACCATAATATATTTTTTTTCTTTAGGCAAGAAAGAAACTCTGTTTTCTTCGTCAAAATTTTTTTCTTCTGCGGTATTGACAAACTCCGCCATTTATGGTAGCTCCTTTCAAAAAAATTTTTAAGTTTATATCATATTTGCTATAACATATATCATATTTGCTATAAACTGTCAATCGAAAATGTTGTCTGTATGCGAAAAAAAGCATTTCTCTTCTGAATCTATGGAATAGAAAGAAACTGAAAAAAAACTGAAAACGTGGAACCGACTAAGCATTTTCTGCGGGACAACGTCCGTGTTGCCCCTCGAACTTGCCAAGTCGATTTCGCCACGCTGGGACTTATCCCCGCCCCAGACCCCGAGAAACGTCGCAAAAAAAATAAAATAAATTTTCCTGCTGCGCTATTTCTTTTGCGA
>JAFZMV010000023.1 GCA_017553205.1 Selenomonadaceae bacterium
TATTTCGCATTTTTTGATAGATAACATTCCAAAGTTGCAAAATCTGACAAACAAATTTTAAAAAATGTCATGGTCTAAGTTATTTTCCTCACAAATTTTTCAGATTCGAGGAGAAAAAAATTTTATGAAACGCCCGTGATTAATATTACAATGTTCTGTACATTCAAAAGAAAAGTGTTATAATTTTGCAGAAAAAATTTTTAAAAGGTGGTAGTTATGCAGGTAATTAAGTATGTTTTTCAGCCGCATGGAGATGAACGCGGACAGTTGGTTTCTTTGGAAGAATTTAATGATATTCCGTTTCAGATAAAGCGTGTTTATTTCATGTACGATACCACGAAAAATACTGTACGCGGAAAACATGCTCATAAAAATTTACAGCAGATTTTAGTTTGTATTCATGGAAGTTGTAAAATTCTTTTGGATAACGGACGCGAAAAAAAAGTTGTCCCGCTTGAAAAACCTTATGAAGGTCTTTATGTGGCAAATGATATGTGGCGTGAAATGTTTGATTTTTCTTCTGATGCTGTCCTGCTGGTTTTTGCGTCGGAAGTTTATGATGAAAGCGATTATATTCGCGATTACGACGAATTTTTAAAATTTGTCGGGGAGAAAAATAAATGAAAATTGATTTGGCAGTTTTGGACAGACAGTTTGAAATTCATCAAGCAGAGTATGAGCAAGCCGCTTTAAAAGTTCTTCGTTCAGGCTGGTATGTGCTGGGACATGAAGTAAAAAATTTTGAAAAAGAATTTGCCGAATATCTCGGAGCAAAATTTTGTGTCGGAGTAAATTCAGGTTTGGACGCTTTGACTTTGGCGGTTCGTGCTTTAGGAATCGGAGAAGGCGACGAAGTTATTGTACAAGCCAATACTTATATTGCTACGGTTTTGGCGGTGACTGAAAATAAAGCTACACCGATTTTTGTTGAGCCGAATGAATTTTATAATCTCGACGCTGAAAAAATCGAAGATAAAATCACCGAAAAAACTAAGGCAATAATGGTTGTTCATCTTTACGGACAGGCGACGAACATGAAAAAAATTTGTCAACTTGCCGAAAAATATAATTTGAAAATTATTGAGGACTGTGCCCAATCTCATGGAGCAAAATTTCAAAATAAAATGTCTGGGACTTTCGGAATAGGTTGTTTCAGTTTTTATCCGACAAAAAATTTGGGAGCATTCGGGGACGGCGGAGCGGTTGTCACTGACGACGAAAATTTTGCGGAAAAAATAAAAATGCTGAGAAATTACGGCAGTAAAATTAAATATCATAACGAATTTGAGGGCGTAAATTCTCGGCTTGACGAAATGCAGGCGGCACTTCTTCGAGTAAAACTTTCTCACCTTGACGAACTCAATGACGAAAGAAAAAAAATTGCAGAAAGATATTTGACGGGAATAAAAAATTCGTGCATAATCCTGCCGAAAATTTCTGAAGGCTCGGAGCATGTTTGGCATCAGTTTGTTATTCGTTCAGAAAATCGCGAAAACTTCCAAAAATATCTTGAGGAAAATAATATTAAAACGGTCATTCATTATCCGATACCGCCGCACCTTGCAAAATGTTATGAATATCTCGGTTACAAGCGTGGAGATTTTCCGATTACTGAAAAATTTTCTGATGAAGTTTTGAGCCTTCCGATGTTCAACGGCATGACGAATGATGAAATTGATTATGTCATTGAGGTCATAAATAAATTTTAGGGGGACTGTTTTTTTGGTCTTTGAAAAATTACAAAATATCGGTAAAGCATTGATGACACCTGTCGCGGTACTTCCTGCGGCGGGTTTATTGTTGCGTTTAGGTGCAGAAGACGTTTTCAATATTGAAATAATTTCAAAAGCTGGCGGAGCGATTTTTGAAAATTTACCTGCACTTTTTGCGATTGGAATTGCTTTCGGAATTACTAAAGATAATCATGGCTCGGCGGCTCTTTCAGGATATGTCGGCTATATAATTTTGACTGCACTTTTAAAAATTATTGACTCAAGTATAAATATGGGAGTTTTGGCGGGAATTGTCAGCGGTCTGACGGCGGGGACTTTATATAACCGTTATCACAACATAAAACTTCCGGATTATTTGGGATTTTTCGGCGGGACTCGTTTTATTCCGATTGTAACTTCATTCGTCATGATTTTTTTTGCGTTGATTCTTGGAAATATTTGGCTGCCGATTCAAAGTGCAATTCAATCACTTGGTGACTTTATAATAAATGCGGGAATTGTCGGGACTTTTATTTACGGCTTTTTAAATCGTCTTTTGATTCCTTTCGGACTTCATCATGTTCTGAACAGTTTTATTTGGTTTGTTTTCGGAGAATATACAAATCCTGTTACCGGTGCAGTTGTTACAGGCGATATAAACAGATTTTTTGCGGGAGATCCGACGGCAGGAAGTTTTCTTGCGGGATTTTTTCCTGTAATGATGTTCGGATTGCCTGCAGTTTGTTTGGCAATTTACAAAACGGCAAAAGTTGAAAATAAAGAAAAAATTTCCGGAGCTTTGTTGTCAATAGCTTTAACTTCTTTTTTGACAGGAATTACTGAACCAATAGAATTTGCTTTTATGTTTCTTGCCCCAAAACTTTATCTTTTGCATGCAGTTTTGACGGGATTATCTCTGGCAGTATGTAATTGTTTCGGAGTTTTCTCGGGCTTTGGATTTTCTGCTGGACTCATAGACTTTGTTTTAAACTGGGGAATTACCACTCACCCTGAAAGAATTATTCCAATAGGTTTAGTTTTTGCGGCGATTTATTATTTTGTTTTCAGTTGGGCTATCGTGAAATTTAATTTGCCGACAATGGGAAGATATGACGAAGAAATTTCTGACGATGAAAATATTTCTACTGATGAAAAAACTTTAAAATTTATTGAAAATCTTGGCGGAAAAGATAATTTTGTTGAAATTTCAAATTGTGCAACTCGTTTAAGGTTGACGCTGAAAGACGCGGAAAAAATTAACGAGGAAGAACTCAAAAAACTTGGAGCAATGGGAATTGTAAAAAAAGGTAATGCCGTTCAAGTTATTGTCGGAACTCAAGCCGAACATATTGCAAACGATATTAGGGAAGTTGTTAGGGATTAGTTTTTAGTGACTTGTGATTTTTTCTGGAAAATTTCTAATTGCTGACAGCTAAAAATTAACAACTGAAATCGACCGAAGGGAGATTTTCATGGACGCACGAGAAAAAATTATCAGATATTACAAAGGCACTGAAGGCGAACATATGGCAGTAAAACTTGTTGACTTTGCCGCACAAGCCTTGAAAAATCGAAAATATAAATTGACGGGATTTTTAACGCCGTTTGAACAAAATATGGCGGAAACTATCGCGAACAGTTTGGGCGATTTAGTCGTTGAATTTAACGGCGGATTTGTCGGAGCAGAAAGACAGCGGGCGGCATTTTGTCACGAAGAATTTGAAGGCACTCCCGCATTTGAAATTTCTGTTATAAAAGCGGAGTGGAACGGAGAATTTGCCCGGCTCAGCCACAGTGATGTTTTGGGTTCTATTATGAGCTTGGGTGTTGACCGAGAATTTATCGGTGATATAATTGCAACGAAAAATTTCGCGAGGATAATTGTTGACAAAAAAATTAACGATTATTTTGTTGCAAATTTAACGCAGATTGGAAATACTGCCGTTGAAACTTCCGAAGACGATTTAGAAAATATTTCGCCGAAAGAAGAACGCGTAAAAGAAATTAAATCAACTGTCGCGTCACTTCGTGCAGATTCAATCGCGGCGGCAGGTTTCGGAATGTCAAGAAGTAAAGCGGCTGCTGAAATTTCTGCAGAGAAAGTCAAATTAAATTGGCAGACCGTAAAAAATGCGTCGCAGTCCATAAAAGAAGGAGATATTTTGAGCATGAGAGGACGCGGACGCTTGGAAGTTGCAGAAATTCGCGGGCAGACTAAAAAAGGACGCGTCGGAATTTTACTAAAAAGATTTTTTTAAAAGGAGGGGTTTCTATTGCTTACACCGATGGAAATTCACAATCACGAATTTAAAAAAGGTTTTCGCGGATACAATGAAAATGAAGTTGATGATTTTCTGGATCAGATTGTCAACGACTATGAAAAAGTTCTCCGCGATAATGACAAACTCAGAAATCAGTTAAATTTAAACGAAAAAGAAATTAACAATTATAAAAATCTTGAAAAAAATTTGCAGAGTACAATCAGCGTCGCACAAAAAACCGCTGAAGAAATTGTCGCTGTTGCACAGAGAACCGCAGACGAGATGATTTCTGCCGCGAAAAAAAATGCAGAGGAAATTAAAAATAATGCCGTCCGCGATACTGAAAATATTTACAACAACACAGTTAAAGAAACTCAAAATATTCGCGAAAATGCAAAACTTCATGCAAGAAAAAGTCTTGAAGAGGCGGCAAGAAAACTCCGCGTAATTATTGACGAGTATGAAAAAATTATTCGCGAAAAAAATTCTTTCTTGATGAAAGTCCGCACGGCTTTGGAGTCTGAACTTGCTGTCACTTCGCATATTTTGGGAGCGGTTCCGAGTAATGATGAATTGTCTTCATTGCGTTCGACGCTTGCAAAAATTGAGTCTGACAACGTAAGTTATTTGCTTGATGAAAAAGTTTCCGAGCCTGAAAAAATTTCTGTACCCGAAAAAGTTTCACAATCTGCCGAAAAACTTCCTGAACCTGAAGATGAAATTGAAGAACCCGACGAAAAAATTTCTGAACCTGCCGAAAAAGATGAGCAGAAAAAAAATTTAATTGAAAAAGTCACAAAAGTTGTCGGGAAAGTCGATTTAGTCGAGAATGATGAAACACCTGAAAAAAAAGTTGATGACTCATTAGACAAAACTTTGACTTATAAAGTTTTCAAAAAATAATTTAAAATTTTTGCCGATCTGAAAAGAGGTTGCCTTTGAAGAAAAAAATAATTTCATTCTTAAAAAATGTTCTGCTCGTGATAGAGCTGATTTTTTTTGTGGCGTATGTTCACTGGGACAAAGTTTTATTCATGGGAATAATTGCCGCAGATCAGTTCGTAAAAGCTGAAGTTGTAGAAAATATGGTACCGGGCGAATCAATCCCTGTCATAGAAAATTTTTTTCATATAACTTATGTTTTAAATCCCGGTGCGGCTTTTGGAATTTTGCCGAATCAAAGAATTTTTTTCCTGCTGATAGGCGGCGGACTTTTGGCTTTGGCGGCTTATTTTTATCCAAAACTGAAAAAAGCGGACAAATTTTTGAGATTCGGTTCAGTAACTTTATTGGGAGGAGCGGCTGCAAATTTAATCGACAGAGCAAGAACAGGGCAGGTTATAGACTTCATGGACTTCAGAGTATGGCCCGTCTTTAATATTGCGGACGTTGCAATTATTTTTGGAATGTTTGTTTTGTTTTACGCGATAATTTTTAAAGTCGAAGGAAATGTTGATACTCCTAAACTATAAACGTTTTAATTGATAAAATTTTTTTGAAGTTATACAATATAGAAAATTATTTTAATTTTGAAGGGAGAGAAAAAATTTTGTTAGCAGGAAAAGATTTAATCTCAATTCATGATTTGAGTGCGGACGAAGTCCATGAAATTATTGACTTTGCGGCAGAGTTAAAAACCATGCAGAAAGCAGGAGTCCCGCACAGAATTTTAGAAGGAAAAACTCTTGGAATGATTTTTGAAAAATCTTCAACGCGTACCAGAGTTTCTTTTGAAGTCGGAATTTTCCAGCTTGGCGGAACAGGTTTATTTTTATCCAACAAAGATTTACAGCTTGGACGCGGAGAACCCATAAAAGATACTGCACGGGTTTTGTCGCGTTATCTTGACGGAATTATGATTCGCACTTTCGGTCACGACAGAATTATTGAACTTGCGAAATATGCCGACATTCCTGTTATAAACGGCTTGAGCGATTTGCTCCACCCCTGTCAAGTTTTAACAGATTTGTTGACGATTCAAGAACATAAAGGAAAAAATTTCCGTGCACTCAAAATGGCTTATGTCGGCGACGGCAATAACATGACAAATTCTTATTTGTACGGTGCGGCGAAAGTCGGAATGGCTTTGAGTGTTGCAACTCCCGCAAATTATAAACCGGATGCGACAGTTTTTGAAAATGCTCTGACAGATGCAGAAGAAACCGGAGCAAATATTGAGTGGTGCGAAAATCCTTTCGACGCTGTAAAAGACGCTGATATTATTGCAACTGACACTTGGGCAAGCATGGGACAAGAGGCTGAACACGACGAAAGAAAGAAAATTTTTGCTCCTTATCAAGTCAACAAAGAACTTTTGAAACACGCAAGCAAAAATGTTATCGTTATGCACTGCCTGCCCGCTTATCGCGGAGAAGAAATTACTGACGAAGTTTTTGAAGATAATGCACATGTAATTTTCGACGAGGCTGAAAATCGTCTGCACACTCAAAAAGCGATTATGGCTTTGACGATGAATCAATAATCACTAAAAAAATAAAAAAAAAAAATGCTCCGCAAAATTTACGGAGCGTTTTTTATTTTTCAAGATTATAAATTTTTAATTTCAGTGCGTCAGCTTGCAAAAAATTTTATTTTCAAATAATTATGTCAAAAGTTGAAAAATTTTCTTCCGCAGAATTATTTTCGCCTTCATTTTTTTGAACTTCACTCATTTTTTGTTTTGCACGTTCAATCATCGCTTTAACTTTTTTTACTTCTTCAGCGTCGCACCAATTATTTTTCAAACCTTCTTCACATTCGCTCAAATCATTTTGCAAAAGATTAAGCAAAGCCTGAACATCTTTAACAGTTTTTGCGGCGGCGAGTTGTCTTGCACGTTTCGACTCATTAAAAGTCACAGTAGTTTTTGAACTTTCGACAGTCATATTACCGTCAGAATCAATTTTCACACGAACATTTTTTCCTTTTTCTGCATTTTCAAAAACTTGGTCGGCAGTTTCAAGATTTTCAAAAAGTTTTTTCTGTTTTTCGTCATCTTTCAAACATTCATGAAGATATTTGCCGGAAATTGCAACCGCTCCATTTTTTACTGACGAAAAATTTTCACGCAAATATTTTGACAAATCGTTTGTACTTGAAAATTTTTTGTCATTTTTGTTGTCAGATTCTTTTGAAGAAGTTTTTTTATTTTTATTCAGTTCATTATAGTTGTTATAATTTGAATTTACCAACGCTACAATTTCCATAAAAACTACCTCCTTGAAAATTTTTTTATAAGGCATTATAAAAAAAAAAATGATTCTGTCAACAAAATAAAATAAAAAAAATTTCTCAGAAAAAAATTTTTCTCGAAACTCTCAAAATCCTAAAATCAGTCATTTTAGAGCCGAGAAAAATAAAAATGGCGTTCTTACGCGAAATATATTTTTTTATCAACGTAATTTTTGTACAACTAAAATTATTTTCAGGCACAAAAAAAAAGCGGCGAGAATTTTTTCCCGTCGCTTGAAATTTTTTATTCTGTGATTATTTATTTCTTACAGTTAAAATATTTGTTTCACCATCGCGAAATTCTTCGTGCTTAGAATTATAAAATTCGCTGAATATATCCAGAATGGCAGATTTAATTTCTTCGCTGTTTCCTTCATGAAGAATTTCCACAAAATCTCCTTTTTCCAAAAGCATTGAGGAAATATAACCCACAGTTTCAACTGTGTATTCGTCGGCATCAGCAGGAACAAGCACAATCATTGCCGTTTGAATAATTCCGCCGTCTTCAGGATATTTAAAACCGTCCTCAAGTTGCAAAATTCCAAAAGCAGCAGAGTTTATAAATTTTGTTTTGCAGTGGAGTAAAACCATATGACGCTCTGCGATAATCGTTCCGCCTCTGTCTTCGCGAATCAAAAGAGCATTTCCAATTTCAATTTTGCTTTGCTCGTCTTTTCCCGCAAGCTGTCCCGCAATTTTGCAAACGTCATTTATATTGTCAAATTGTTCACGCAGAAAAAAATAATTTTCGGTGAGCGAAATAATTGCCTGCCCGTAAGCCGTCAATTTTTTCAGCGACTCCAAAAAATTATTTTGTTTATCGAGTTTTTTTTGAAGAAAAATTTTAGTAATTTCACCTGTCATTTGTTCCAAAAATTTTCACCTCGAAAAAATTATAATTTCTATTCTTGCGACTGTCAAAATAAAAAATTTGTCTGTCATTCACAAAATTTTATAATCATTTTTAAAGCCGCCTCTACAGCTTGATTTTTAATTTCTGTACGACTTCCTTTAAAATGAAATTCTTCAACTTTTACAGAATTTTTATCGGCAACAGAAATAAAAACCGTTCCTACAGGCTTTTCAAAACTTCCTCCGCCCGGTCCCGTAAAACCTGTTACACCGACACCAATATCAGTGTGAAAAATTTTGCGAACATTTTCCGCCATTTCTAATGCCGTTTCATAACTCACCGCACTGAAATTTTTTAAAGTTTCTTCTTTTACATGAAGAACAGAATTTTTTATTTCGTCCGTATAAGAAACAATCGCACCTTTTACATATTCCGAACTCCCTGAAATATCTGTCAGTTTGCTTGTCAAAAGTCCGCCTGTACAACTTTCCGCCGAAGAAATTGTAAATTTTTTTTTCTTAAGTAATTCGCCCGCGATTTTTTCCAAGATAAAAACTCCCTCAAAATTCAATCAAAAAAGCCCTGCACGTCTTGCAAGGCTGTTGTTTTCAATTATGGCGGAGGGGGTGGGATTCGAACCCACGGTGGCTTGTGACCACACTTGATTTCGAGTCAAGCACCTTCAACCACTCGGACACCTCTCCGTAACATCGGAAATGCTATCACAAAGTTTTTTTTCTGTCAACATAAATTCCAATGTATTACACGGGCGTTTCATAAATTTTTAAGCGGAAATGACATCAAGGAGCAGTTTGTCATTGAGAAGACAGGATAAAAGATTTTGCCTGATACTGCGTTTGCTTTTAATCTTAATCAAATATTTTTTGTGTAAAGCAATGGCGA
>JAFZMV010000024.1 GCA_017553205.1 Selenomonadaceae bacterium
TCGCCATTGCTTTACACAAAAAATATTTGATTAAGATTAAAAGCAAACGCAGTATCAGGCAAAATCTTTTATCCTGTCTTCTCAATGACAAACTGCTCCTTGATGTCATTTCCGCTTAAAAATTTATGAAACGCCCGTGTGCAACGAATAAGTTTAAGTGTAGAAGTTGACAAATATTCACAAAGTGATATACTTGAAAAGTCAGTTCTGAGGGAGGTGTGAATAAAACATTTGACAGAAAGGAGGTGACGAGTTATGGATGACAATAATAAGACTGGTAAGAAGACTGCTGGAAACAAAAAAAACGACGACTCGGCAGGTCACTGGGTACGTGTCAAACAGTACATAAACCGTTGGGGGCAACTAATGGAAGCCGCCAAGTACGGTTATGACCACTGGACATTCTTTATTCCTTGTCGTGGTTAATAAGCTAACTTATCGCTAATCTTTAAGCCGATCTACAACATCGGCTTATTTTTTTGATAAGAATTGTAATGATTTTTCTCTGTCAAGTCAAGGTTTAACTTGCCGGTAACTTGCCACCCAAAGGCAATCTCCAAATTTCTCCTGATAAAACGGCGTAACAACGCGAAAAATTAACTTGCTGGCAACTTGCTCGCTGGATTTCTCCAAAAAAAAATACCGGCACATATCCGAAGATACACGCCTTAAACATTGCACAGCGATTCTCGTTTTACAATAAAACCTTTAACTGGTAATTTTCTTCGCTCAGCTACAAGATTTCTATAGTTTAAAAAGCAAAAAATTTTTCAGCAAAAAGATTATCAGGAGCAAGAATGACTGTATCAGAACTCAGAGGATATCCTAAAGATTCGATTCTCTCCTTCATCAAATTTTTTTGTCTTAATGAGAAAACGTATATCTTGTAGCGAACAAAATCATAAAGCCTCAAAGTATTTCTTAAACACTGTAAAAATCCACAGTCCTTACCATCAAACACATCAGGTGAAACTTTAACTTCCGCAAAAATTCCGCTCTGTTCGGAAAAGTTCCAACCTCCTAAATCTACCGTTTTTTTGGATTCGGCCGTCGCATCGTTTCTATACTCTACTTTTTTACCGTCAATTTCTACAGCACAGCCTACCTCATATTTCCAATCTCTGGTTAATTTTGTAGAACAACTGCAGGAAAACAACCACTCGGCAAAAACGCCTCTCAAAATATTTACATCGACATCTTTCTTACACAATCCATATGAATACTTCAAAATATCAGTGTAATTCTGATCCGATTTTTCATCGCGATTGGAAACAGTCATAATAGGTCTTATAGGGTCAATATAACTGCAGAGTTTTTCTTGGCAATCCTTCAAAGTCCAATTTTTGGAATTTCTTATGACATAAGCAAGATGGAACAAGTATTCTTGGTGATTGCACACGAACTTTGCCATCCTCTCAGCCACTGAATGAAAGCGAATATTACCATAATCCAAACGTTTAAAATAAACCTGAATTCTCATCTAAGCCTGTCCATTTTTTTTTATCGAAAGAAGAACATCCATTGTCGGCAACGTAACAGGAGGAAGTGTCAACAACGCCGAAAGCGATGTCAACGCACTTCGTACATAAGGCAAGAGCTGAGGAACTATCTGCAATTCCAGTCGTCGAACAAATTCATTTTTGGCAACATTTTCGCCGGTCGTTATTTTGAAAACACCTACAACTTTTATTGAAAATTGTGCGATTGTTTGTTTAGCTGTGCTAGACAAAACATCGATTTTTGCAACCAAATATCCTTTTGCGACGGTATCATTTATCCATTCATAACTGTGATTCAATCTAAGATCGTTCACAGGAACGTCGTCATAAAAATTTGGGTCGTCCAAGTCTACAACGGCTTCAGCCGCACATTGGGTCACAAAAACATCCACCAACTGAATGGAATCTCGCGAAAGTTTGTACTCTTTATAAATCTTCTCGCGACTTTCCTCCATAAAAAAACTCCTTCCTATGCAGCAACCGGGAGTTCACTTTTAAAACTCAAATCAGATTCGGTGATTTCAAAATTGTTGCCTGCACGTATCGAATACATTTTTCTTGTAAATTTCAATATGTGACTACTATAAGTCGCCGCAATTTTTTCAGGTATATCTCCTGAGTGTGCAGTAGCTTTCATCGCTTTTGACAGATACATGACAGCGTCTGCTACATTCTCGCAAACAATTTCTTTATCCTCCTGATTTTTGGAATCCTCTAAGATAAAGATACAATTATCCAGTACACTTTCGAGTTCTGGGTCTACCGTTTCAGCATTGAAGGCAAGAATATACTTGATGTTTTTAAAGCCTTCATTCCTCAACCAAGACACGAAGTAATTCAATTCGTCATCTGATAAAAATTTTTCGTAACTCAAATTATCATCACCACGAAAACAATCAAACGACACCCCGAACAGAGAATCGAGACACATTTGTAAATCGTCCAAAAACAATCCGATACGCTTGGCTAAACAGTTACGCGAAACTCCAGATTTTCCTAAACAGAATTGCTTACTCATAACACAACCCTTTATAAATTTAACCACCTATCAGCAAAAAAATTTTCTGTAAATTTATCAAAATTTTTTCAGTCGGTCAAGCAGGAATTTTTTAGACGTTTTGACGATTCCTATTTCACTTAATCAGATTCAGCACGTCCTGTTTTTCGTGAACAAATCTGTTTCTGAGAGTGCCGATGATATGTTTCGAGCCGTGACAAAAATCATCAGGACTTCTCCAAACTCCATCGACAGGCATTGCAAGGTCGCACTCACTGATGAGAAAATCATAAATCGCCGAAATAATTTTTTCGTCAAAATAAGCGTCGTCAATGTAGCTTAAATTCGGCTGTCCGAGTTTCTGACAGGCAATAACGAATAAATCTCTACAGCCGGTTTGTCCGTTCTGAACGGCACGAGAAAATACAACGGCTTTTAATGCGTCCGAGTGTTTTTCAAGATGAAAATTTTCTTTGCGAAGTTTTTCAGCCGCGCCGTCGTAATAAACACTCACCATATATTCATCTTGAAGCCTGCCGAAATTGCCGGGGTCAACCGTGCCGAGTTCCTGCCATTGGCGAATAAATTCAGGCGAATTGATTTTATGCGCCGCCAAAACTCTGCCGTAATTCGCCAATTTATCATCAGGATAATTTTTGAGCCAATCGACAAATTTATCAACACTTCCGACGTTTGACGCGAACTGATAAGTGCCGTAAGAAATGCCGCCTAAATCTCCTGCGTTATTTGCAACACAGGCAGGGTCACCACTGCTTTCATATTTCGCCGACAAAGACGCGATAATTTTAACTTGCTCGTCAGTCAAAATATTTTTCGGCGGCTCTGAAGGTGTATCAATGACGTCAGGCGCAGGTTTATTATCGTCGCTGTAATATCTGTACCAATTTGCCTTTCCGATAATCGTTTCAAGTTCGGCGTAAAGATTTTTGCCGGGACAATCTGTCGCCATAAGGTCGCGATGTCCGACAATGTGAGTGCGGTCTACAGGTATATTATATTTTTCGCAAAGATTAGCGATGAGCAATGCCGCCGATTCAATTTGCGCTTGCGTAGGATATGCCTGTTCAAAATCGCCACTCAAATGTATTCCGATTGAATGAGAATTTTCGCCGTAAGCGTGACTGCCGATTGTGTCAACAGGTCTGCCGCGCTCAATCGTGCCGTTTTTCCTGATAACAAAATGATAGCCTATACCTGACCACTCGTTATTCAAATGCCAATCGTGAATTTGCTCCGCGCTCGCGTCGATGTCATTACAGCCCGTGTGATGAACCACAATCATATCGGTGTAACTCCGTTCATCGAGTGAGTAACGAAAATCAAAAGTTTTTTCAACTATCTTTGCCTGAATCATTTTTACTGCCTTACTTTCTCGTAACCGCGTTTCTTATCGTTCCGCCGATATAGCCGATAAGACCTGACGCAATGTTAATCGCCAGTTCTTTTTCGCCGTACACAATGCCTAAAAGTAAAGCCGCTCCAAGCATTAGAACGGCTACCAAATATTCAATATTTATTTTGTCGAATTGGAACATAATTTGTCACTCCTCTGTAGGTGCAACGTGCGGAAGTTTCAAAAATTCGTGATAAAGTTCCTCAAGACCGCCATTTCCGCCTAAATCGTGGTACTTGCTATACATATTTTTGATGCTGCTGACGGCGTAATAAGGCGCAAAACCTTTCTCAATGTAATGATTACATTCGCGAATAATCATCAGTTGAGTGGTACACATTTGCATTTCCTTAAAATTTTTGCCGTCCTCTTCATATTTTTGTTTCATTTCACAATAATTTTTAAATTTCCAACCGGCATAGCTGACGGCAAGAGTTAAAATACTCTCAATTATGAGCGACGCAAACTCCATAAAGTCCATAAAAACACCACCATATAAAGAAAAACGCCGAAAACCTTTAAAGGCTCGGCGTTTTAAATTTTCTCAAATTATTCGTGGATTTCCTCATCTTTCGGCGTTGTAATTTCATCGGCTTGCTCCTGAGAAATCCAGCCTTTTGCAACAGCATTTTCTACCGCTTTTTTATCGAGTTGACCGTTCTCGAAAAGTCTTTTCAATCTCTCAAACATTTTTCACGCCTCCAACATCGAAACAATAAGATTATCAATAGCCGCAGAATTTTCGGCAACTAAGGCGGCAGTTTTATCAACTTCAGTTCCGGCATCGTACTCAATTAAAATGACGGTGTCGTCCGCGCCAACACCGTCTTTGCCTTGAATATTATAAGCCGTTCCGCGATAAGCCACGCCTTGAGCGTTCTGCTCGTCGGTCTGTACATAACAGCCTGTAGATTCTTTTTTCTTGATGAAATACAGCTTTTCGGTACTGCCGACCGTTGAGCCGTCTTTCGTGTCGATAAGTTTATACATTTTCCAACAATCCTTTCTTTACGCCAACCAATTCGACAATATACTCCAAATCTTCAATCGGAGCATTAAAAAAATCGTCATTCCAAAGCCAATAATCTAAATGCTCTGGACGACGATATTTTTGTGTCAGGTCATCTTTCCAAATTTTTTTCCAAAATTCATTGCGTTCTTGCGGCGAATCAAAATTTTTCGGTTCAAGTACTTCAATTATGGCGTGTGACAATTTGCCGCGATAAAATCCTTGTCCGTCATAGTTACAAGCAAAATACTCGTGAGCCGCCGCACTCCTTGCCACGCAGACTTGCTTTCCGTCGTAATAAAGTATTCCGTCCTCGTGCAATTCTAAAAATTTTCCGTAATGAATATTAAAATTGCCGCCGATTCCTCGACGTTTAAAGTGTTTTATCGTGACATATTGCATTTTCGTCCTTCTTTCTGAAATTTTCGATTGATTCACAGGAAAATCCAAAAATAGAATAAAACAATCTACGAAGTTTCAAAACGCTTTTGTGTTCGTCGTAATTCTCCAAATATGCCAACATTCCGTTTATGCTCGTCCAAACGTCCTCATATGAAATTTTTCCTTCGGTAACTTTTCTGTGCAACGCCTTAATTTTTCTTCGGTCTCTCGGAACGGCGGTTTTATTTGCTCTTTTCACAACGTGACCGCTCTCTGTAATAAAAAATTTTGTCTTGCAATATCGAAAAGGTCTGTCAAGCGGAATAAAATTTGTCTTGTCAGGATTGAAGTTAAATTTATTCTTCTTCGCCTGTGCAAACATCGCCGACAAAATTTCTTGACAGTTTCGATTCGGCGGCACGAGATTATAAAAGTCGTCCATATAGTGACCACTGCCTTTTACTCGGCATTGCGATTTTAAGTAATTGTCCATATCCGAAGGATAAGCAATCATTTCTGCTTGGCTCGGCTCTACTCCTAAAGGCATTCCATAATCTTGTTTAACCGTTTTTACTACCGCATCGCCAAATTTGCGAAGTCCGTCATCAAAAATATATCTTTTGTGACGTTCATAAATATAGTCGTGATTGGCACTCGGAAAAAATTTCTTGCCGTCTGCAAGAATTATTCCGCCTTCACGACCGTATTTTCTAAAATGTTTGCACATTTCTTTGACCAGCAGTCTTTGGCTGAAATGAAAGCCTTTCTCCGGCAAACTTGCTCCGTTATTGTGAATCATCGACGGCAAGTATAAAGGCAACAAGACTTTTTGAGTATAAACTTTTTCCACTTGCCTGTCTTGGATTCTCGGAGCGTCTATTGGTCTGACCTTTCCGCGTTCACACAAATTAAAATGAACATAAGGAGAAAATTTGTAAGTACCGTTTATAATCGCTCGGCGGCTTACTGCGGTTCTGCTGAACAATCGAAGTTCAAAATTCTGCACACTTTGTTTCCAACGCACACCGTTACAGCATTTTCTACCTGCTTTATACAAATCGTGGAAGTTGAAAACTTCATCAATGCCGCCGAGTTTTTTACAACGGTCTTGACGTATTTTAAGACGCTTGGCGGCACGGCGAAACCGTCTGCCTTTGCGTCTGCTCATTCTTGTAAATTCGCCTTCTGTACCGATGTCTTTTTGCGTACCGTCCAATCGGCTTTGTTCGCTACAAATGAAATGAGATGAGGTACTTTTCTCACCATGCACGCACTCTTTCTGAGGCGGCGTTCTTGCAGGAACATCAGAATTTGCTCCATAAAAATCAAGCTGAAGCTGGCTGTTTCGGGCTTTAGCCACAGGAAACGTCTCTCCTTTCAAAACGGTCTTTTCTTCACTTTCCGCTACTGTTTTTGACCTGTATACTTTGAAATCCGGCGCAAGAGCATTTGAATTATTAGCATTGTTATTGTTGGCTCCGCCACTGGTGTTGACATTACA
>JAFZMV010000025.1 GCA_017553205.1 Selenomonadaceae bacterium
AGAAAAATTTTTAAAGTTTCTGCTCAAAAAATCCAATGCAAGTTGAGTGTCTGTAAAATCTTTTTCAACAGGATGGCGTTCAATCGGAATTTTATTTTTTTCCGCCCACTCCACAAAAATTTTTTTCGCACTGTCAAAATCTCCGATTAAAAATTCCGGCAAGATTTTTAATTTGTGGCAAAGTTCAATTCCTCTGTCGATACAAAAAATTTTTCTCTTGTCGGCAATCTGCAAAAAATATTTTTCACTCGGAAAACGACCGCCTCCAACCATCAAAAATTCATTCAAAAATTTTTCATCGGAAAATTTTATTTCACATTGCGGAAGCTTCAAATTTATCAACTCATTTCAAACATAAACACTTAAAATTTTTTCTGCAGTACTTTTCATTTCGTCACGAAGTTTTTTGGGAGAAATAATTTCTACATCTTCGCCAAACTGCAACGCCCAAAATTTCATTGCATTAAAATTAACTTTCGTTTCGATAAAAAATTTTTCGTCATTTTCCTGCAGAATTTTAAAATTTTTTCCCGTACCAAAAAAATCAACAAATTCATCGACAATATTTTTTGAAATCCAAAATTTTGTCCAAATAATTTCGCCGCTGCACAAATAAATATTTTCCGCCATATATTTTGGAAGATTAAAACCTTCGTTGGCAATTTCTTTCACAAGACGACGAGGAACAATTCCTTCAGAAATAATTTTAACTTCGGTGATTTTGTCTATACGCAGGCAAGTTAAATTTTCTTGACCGTCAATGTTGGCGATTAAATAATAAAAACCGTTAGCCGCCGCCGTTTGATACGGACTGACCTTGAAAAATTCTTTTTGTGTCGGTTTTAGTACAAAAAAATCTTTTTCTCTGACGTAGTGATTATAAACAAAAATTATTTTTCTGCGTTTATGTACAGCCTCCGAAATTAAATCAATCGACCGCATAATAGCTTTATTTTCACTGCAAAAAAGTTGCGGAAGATGACAAACATGCCCGATTTTTGAATTTAAATTTTTTCCTCCGAGATTTTTTAATTTGTCAATCTACCTTTTTGCCTGTGCGTTGGAAATATTTTTTGAAAATAAAACGCTGTCGATTAAAATTCTGAGTTCCGAGTCCTCAAAATCTCTGTTGAGATAACAGCCTTTGCGAGTAATTATAATATCGTAGCCGTTCTCTTGAAGATTTTTCACATGCTTTGAAACAGTTCGACTGCTACAAATTTCTTCAAAATCATCTTCAAGACGGTAGACAATATCTCTATAAGTCAACGGATTTTCAGGCTCTGAATATTTTTCCAAAATTTTTAAAACGTGCAAAAATTTCATTTTATGGAATCTTCGCCCAAAATTTTCAGCTTGGCAACTTCTGCCATAATCGACTGTGCAAAATCATTCAGTTCTGTTTTGTCTTTCGGATTCCCCGTAAAATTCATGGGTTTGCCGTAAACAACTGCAAGACGCGGAATTTTTATTTCGGAAGAAAAAATTTTTTCGGTGTTGATAATCGCGGCGGGAATTATGGGGGCCTTAGTCATTGCGGCGATTAAACTGACTCCGGATTCGGCTTTTCTGATTTTTCCGGTTTTACTCCGCGTACCTTCCGGAAAAATTCCCAAACATTTTCCAGACTTCAAAATTTTGACGGCATTTTTCATCGCGTTTTTGTCAGCAGCTCCGCGTTTAACGGGAAAAACATTCAGCCCGCGACAAATCATCGCCATAATCGGATTTTTAAAAAGTTCTTCCTTGCCCATGTAATTTACAACTCTGTCAATAAAAGTTCCAAGAAACGGCGGATCCCAGTTGCTCATATGATTGGCGGCAAGAATAAAACCGCCTTCTTTCGGAATATTTTCCGCACCGATAACTTTTGTTCTGAAAATAATTCCAAAAGTCAAACGACATAATATTTTAAAAATTGCATAAAACACAAAATCACTCCATGAAAAAAAATCTCTCATATAATATCACTCTGAATTATTTTTTCAAATAATTTGCATTGTGGGAAAATATTTTATAAAATTTTCGCGAGGTGAATAATTATGGTTTCAGAAAAAATGTATGAACTTGGAACAAAAAAATCTACTATCCGAACAATTTTTGAATTCGGAAGAAAACGTGCGGCAGAAGTCGGCGAAGAAAATATTTTTGACTTCAGTTTGGGAAATCCCAACGTCCCGACTCCTGAATTTGTAAAAAATGCGGCGATTGAAATTTTGCAGACTTTTGAACCTTCTGCAGTTCACGGTTACACGGTTGCACCCGGAAATCCTAAAGTTCGCGAAACTTTGGCGGAAAGTGTCAACAATCGTTTCGGAACAAATTTCACGGGGAAAAATTTTTTCATCACTGCGGGAGCGGCGGCGGCTATTACAATTTCTTTTAAAGCACTTGCTGAAAATGGCGACGAGTTTATAACTTTTGCTCCGTATTTTCCTGAATATAAATGTTTTGTCGAGTCAGTCGGTGCAGAATTAAAAGTTGTTCCTGCACAGCCTAAAGACTGGCAGATAAATTTTGAAGAATTTGAGAAAATTATTTCTCCGAAAACAAAAGCCGTCATTATAAATTCTCCGAATAATCCGAGCGGTGCAGTTTATTCCGAAGAAACAATAAAAAAACTTGCCGATATTTTAACCGACAAGTCTAAAAAATTCGGTCATGAAATTTTTATAATTTCCGACGAGCCTTACAGAGAAATTGCCTACAATATCGAAGTTCCTTACGTACCAAAATTTTATAAAAATACTTTGGTCTGCTATTCCTACAGCAAATCTTTTTCGCTGCCCGGCGAGCGTATCGGTTATATAATTGTTCCGAATGAAATTTGCGACTTTGAAAAAATTTTTGGAGCAGTTGCAGGTGCGGCAAGAGTTTTAACTCATGTAAATGCTCCGAGTCTTTGGCAGTTGGTTATAGCAAAATGTGCGGGCAAGTCGTCAGATATTTCGATTTACGAACAAAATGCAAAACTTTTATATAACGGCTTAATTGATGCAGGTTTTGAATGTGTGAAACCGCAGGGAGCATTTTATTTGTTCCCGAAAGCACTTGAGGAAGATGATTACGCTTTCTGCGAAAGAGCAAAAAAATTTGATTTACTTCTTGTACCCGGTGCGGATTTCGGGGCACCCGGGTATTTCCGTGCGGCTTACTGCATCAAAACCGAAACTATTGAAAAATCTCTTCCGCTTTTCAAAAAACTTGCCGAAGAGTACCAAAAATAATTTTCCAACCGTTAATTTTTTTCTGCAGTCTCAATTTTTTTGGGGCTGTTTTTTTTTCGACCGTTTGAAAAATACTGCGACTCATTCAAATCAGTTTGCTTTAAAATGTCAAAATTTTTCACGTCGACCAAAGTCATTTCTTTGCATTTCGGACAATACAGCGGAAAATTTTTTAACTCGGTATCTTCACGCAGTTTCAGCCGTGTTTTTTTGCCGCATTTAGGACACAGCAACCACTGAAGTTCCTGAAAATTATCTTGTGTATTCGTCATATTGCCCACCTCCAATTCTCCGAATAAATTAAAAGAGCCTGCGAAATTTTACATTCACAGGCTCTGCGCTTTCCGCGACCGGCTCGTCAAAAATTTATTGTGCAAGCTACTAAAGTTTGCTGATATTTTACGCTTTTTAAATCTGAGTCATTGACCTTCAGAAAAAAACTTCGGGCGGACAAATCCGTTCAAAATTTTCAAAAATCACCAGAAATTTTATTTTTCGGCAGATACATCTCCCGTCGATAATCAAAGAAAATTCAGCTTACTATTTATAGCAAATATTTTTTCTGCAGTCAATCAAAAGAAATTTATTTTCTGCAAAATTTCTTTCGGGCTGTCAACAATAATTTCAGCGTTGTTTTCTTGAAGTTCACTTTTCGGACGAAATCCCCAAGATACACCGACTGAAAAAAATCCTGCATTGTGTGCCGTCTGCATATCAATGGCAGTATCTCCGAAATATGCAACTTCAGCGGGTTGAACTCCGAATTTTTTTGCAATTTCAAGAACACGGGAAGGATTGGGCTTTCTAACTTTTCCTTTTTCATCTCCGACAATTTCAGAAAATTTAACAGGCGACAAAATTTTTTCTGCAATTTTTATCGCCGCAAACTTTTGTTTATTTGTGCAAATGCCAAGAGGAATTTTTTTTCTTTCGAGTTCCGTCAAAAGTTCCATAATTCCTTCGTATGGTTTCGACTTATTCAGAGCATGACGAGAATAACATTTATCGTAATATTCCAAAGCCTCATCTACAAAATTTTTATCAGCGGATTTTTCTGAAGGAATACTCCGTTCAACTAATTTTCTTGCACCGTTTCCGACAAACTTTCTGACTTCCTCAAGACTTCTTGCAGGAAAATTAAAATGCTCCAACATTTCATTTACTCCGTCAGAAATATCTTCCAAAGTATTTACAAGAGTTCCGTCCATATCAAAAATCGCGGCTTTAAACTTCAAAATTTTTCACTCCTAAAAAAAATTCATTTCATGATTAGACTCAACAATTATAATAAATTCTTATCCCAGCCGCATTTCTTGTTTAGTCAAGGTCTCCTGCCAAATCATTTTGAAGGGGACATTATTTTTTTCGGCAAGTTTTTTGCAGTCCTCATATTCGGGAGTTATCGAAACAATTTTCCCGCCGTATGCACTGACTTTACATTGAACTTCGCCCCAAGTCGTTTGAACTTTCGCCATTTTTCTGACTGCCTCGACTCTCCGCGAAATTTCTATAATTCTTATTCCGATAGTCGTAGTTTCTTCAAAAATAATTTTTAAACATTCGTCTTGATGTTCACTGTCAACCAAAACCGACAAAGTTTGTGCAGGACGATTTTTTTTCATTAAAATATTTGTCGTCCAAACGTCCAAAGCTCCCGCTGCAAAAAGTTTTTCATAAAGCCAGCCGTAAATTTGCGGGTTCATGTCGTCAATATTTGTTTCAAGTTTCACTAATTTTTTTGAAGTCTGTCCGCTGAATTCCCCAAAGTAAATTCTCAAAACATTTGGGATCGGTAAATCCAAAGTCCCAGCACCGTAACCAATTTTTTCTGAAATAAACTCTTCGGGAATATCCGTGCTGTATTCTGCAAGAGATTTTATAATTGCCGCACCTGTCGGAGTAGTCAACTCTTTTTCCGCACCGTATGAAAAAGTTTTAAAGCCCTGCAAAAGTTCGGCAGTTGCGGGAGCAGGTACGGGCATTAAACCATGTTCACATTTTACGAAACCTCCGCCAACATTTATTTTTCCGACAAAAATTTTTTCAACTTCCAAATAATCCAGACAAATCGCACAGCCTACAATATCAACAATCGAATCAACCGCACCAATTTCGTGAAAATTTACTTCGTCTGCAGGTTTTCCATGAACTTTTCCTTCAGCTGTCGCAATTACAGAAAAAATCGCCAAAGATTTCTGCTTGACAAAATCATTTAAATCAGAGTTATCAATAATTTTTTTTATGTCAGCCATATTTCTGTGATGATGAGTTTGATTATGTTCATGGCGGTGAAGTCTGCGAATATTCGGGCGGTCAGATTGAATTTTTTCCGGCTCAAAATCATGCAAAAGTTTTACGTCAACATAATTTGCTCCTATCCCGTTTTTGCTTACGTCAGAAAATTCAATTTGATATTCTCCACTCAAATTTAATTTTTCAAGTTCATTAGTCAAATAATTTTTCGGAACTCCAAGTTGAATACACGCACCCAAAAACATATTTCCGCTGATTCCGCTCGCACAGTCTAAATAAATTGATTTCATTTTTCACCTCGATAAAAACTTTGGGAATTAAAAATTTTAATTACGCATTAAGCATCACGAATTTTTTTAAACTCCTCTGAAATAATGACCGCGAGTAAAATTTTCTATTTCTTCACCGCCGAATTTATACGCACGAATAATTTTTTTTGTTTCTTCCAAATCCAAAGCCCGACAATCAACGCGAATATTTGCAACGTCTTCAAATTCTTTTCGATTTTCAATCATCGACAAAGTTTTTGAATTTAAAATGTGCATTCGGCAAAATTGATCCGTCGCAATCGGAAACAAAATATTTTTTCTGTCCCGCAAATAAAAATTTTTCTGTCTGCAAATTTGCGGACAATTTTTTTTGTCAATTTCTCCCAGAAAACTTCCCGGCACGCAGTAAGATGAAATCATCAGTTCGGTTTTTCCGTGAACAATACATTCAAGCGGCAGACAAGATTTTTTCGCCAAATTTTTTATCTGCGTCAAAGTCAATTCGGGAGAGAGTGTCACGCCTTCCACGCCCAAATTTTTCAAGAAATTTATCGTCGAATTGTTGAAAGTTATCAAAGAAAAATCCGTGTGAATCGGTGCATTGCAAAAATTTTTCGCAAGTCGCAAAGTTCCGAGATTGTGAACATAAACCGCGTCTAAATTTTCCAAAGTCAAAAATTTTTTCAAGCCGTCAATTTCATTTTCGCGGACAATTCGAGGAGTAGACAAATAAAATTTTTTCCCGCTGTCATGAGTAATTTTTTCAGCCTGTAAAATTTCTTTTTCTGTGATATTTCTGTGACAAAAATTTTCTCCGCCGTATAAAATCGCGTCCGCTCCGTTATCCAGAGAGATTTTTAATTTTTCAAGCGTGTCAACCTGCGAAATTAAAATATTTTCTGCACGAGCAATTTTATAATTTTCCGCCGTGAATTTTGAATCAGAAATTTTTCTTTCAAATTTTTTCAGACGCAAATTTTCAAGTTCGGAAGTAACTTTTCTCCGTACGTCGTTAATTTCGCTAATCGGAACCATCAAATTTTCTTCAACGTCGAAATTTATTTTTTCAAGTTCAAAAATCGTACTGCCGAGCCGCCCAATTTGTTTCTGTAAAGTTTCTTCAGTAAGCGGACGTTTTTTTGCAGTTTCGGCAATAAAATTTGTTTCGGCAGTCACAGAATTTTTTTCGTCGTCAGTCATTGTCAAAATCATTGGCTTGCCGAGTTTAATTTTGACTTCGGCAGTGACGGGAAATTTTTTTACAGGTGATTCACTAGTGAAAAATTTTCTTGCCTCTGCCGTCAATTCAGCGTCAAAAATTTTAAAAACTCTGTCAGAAATTTTTATTCCGCGTGTGTCGTCAACTTCAATCGTGCAAAAATCTTTTTCGAGTGAAAAATTTTCAACGGTGAAAGTTTTTCTACCGCCGACTTTTACCCAAATTTCAATTTGATCTCCCGCAGAAATTTTTTCGGAAAGTTTGAGAGTAATTTTATTTTTATCGACTGAAAAAATTCTTCCTATTAAAATTCCGCGATTATTCGGACGCTTGTCACTGATTAAATTTTTTCCGGGATTTTTTTCAAGATAAGCCGTCGTAAAATCTCTGTTGAAAATTTGAGCAAGTTTTTTGTTGTCCTCATCAGTCGAAAAATTTTTGTCAATCGCGTCACGATAAATTTTAACAACGGTGGCAACATATTCAGGGCGTTTCATTCTTCCTTCGATTTTCAGAGAAGTCACGCCCGCAGAAATAATTTTCGGAAGAAGTTTCAGCGTATTTAAATCTTTCGGACTCAAAAGATATTCGCCTGCAGTTTTCAAAATTTCTTTTCCGTCCCCGTCAACCAAAGTGTAAGGGAGTCGGCAAGGCTGGGCACATTTTCCGCGATTCCCAGACCTTGCACCGATTAAACTGCTCATCAAACATTGACCCGAATAACAGACGCACAAAGCCCCGTGAATAAAAATTTCTGTTTCAATCGGCGAATTTTTAGAAATATTTTCTATCTCCGTCAAAGAAAGTTCACGGCTCAAAACTGCACGAGAAAAAGCCAAATCCGCCAACATCAAAACCCCGTCCAAATTATGAACAGTCATTTGTGTTGAGGCATGCAGAGGAATTTCAGGAGCAATATTTTTTATAATTTTAGCCGCTCCCAAATCCTGAACAAGTAAAGCGTCAACATTTGCCCGCCGTAAAAATTTTACATAGTCCGCAAAATTTTCAATTTCTTCGTCGCTTAAAATTGTATTTGTCGTGACATGAACAGAAACATTTCTAAGATGAGCAAATTCAACTGCACGAATTAAATTTTCTCGTGAAAAATTTTCCGCGTATGCTCTTGCCCCAAAACTTTCTCCCGCCAAATAAACAGCATTTGCTCCCGCCTCAACTGCCGCTTTTAATGCGTCAAAACTTCCTGCGGGTGCCAACAATTCCGTCAAAAAAAATCCTCCTTCAGTGCATTTATTCTTTTATCAAATTTTCCAGTTTAATTTTAACTGATTCGGCATCTTCTTGTTTTGTTTCTGGAAGGAGAATCAAAAATTTATTTTTTCCGCTTTTGGTTACACAGTCAGAACGCTGAAGAGCATGACGAATTTTGTCTTTGCAATCGTCTGCAGATGCGTCAATGGGAAATTCAACTTCAATCAGTCCCAATTCTTTTTTGTAAACGTCCGCAACTCTCGCCGTCAGTCGATAAATACTTTTAAAAGTTTCAAAGTCAACAAAATATGCTCCGCTCGGATTATTTCTCTCGTCCAAAACCATTCTGATATTTGAAGGTTCTTCACCTGCTGAATGTTCTTCCGCAGTCTGCTCTCCGCCGTAAATCATCAAACCATGTTTGCCGCGTTGTTTGACTTTGTATAAAGCACTGTCCGCCTTTTTGTAAAGTGCGGCAAATTCTGTTCCTTCTTTCGGTGAAAAAACTGCTCCTACACTCACACCCAGAGAAACATTGAAATTTTCTCCAAATAATTTTTTTGCCGCTTTTAAAATTTCTACATTGAGATAGTCAGATTTTTCCTGCAAAATTTTTTCTTCGCTGATACCTTTCAAATAAGCCACAAACTCATCTCCGCCAAGTCTGCCCGCTTTATCAGTTTCGCTAAGAATATTTTTTATCAGTTCGGAAAATTTGACTAAAATTTTGTCGCCCATTCCATGCCCGTAAATATCATTCACAAGTTTAAAGCTGTCTAAATCCATCATTAACAAAGCACCGGGATTTTTTTCAATCATTCCGCCAATTTCTGTTTGTATCGCGGATTTATTCAAAAGTCCCGTCATCATGTCGATTGTTGCGGCGGCTTTTAAACCATGAATTTTGTCAAGATTTTCAAGAGCCTTGTCAACTCTCCGCAAAAGTAAATCAGCTTTCAGCGGTTTTCTTATGTAATCCATTGCCCCGACTTCAAAGCCTTTGCTTTCGCTTTCGTCGCTGTCGTCAGCCGTCATGAAAATTATCGGCACAGTTTCCGCAGATTTTTCCTGCAGACGATCATGAAGTTCATAGCCGTCCATTTCCGGCATCATCAAGTCCGACAAAATTAAATCAGGATTAACTTTTTCAAAAATTTCAAGTGCTTCCGCTCCCGATTTTGCACAAACTACATCATATTTTTTTGAAAGTATTCTTTGTGCCAGCATTAACATAATTTTTTCGTCGTCAACGACAAGAATTTTTCTCATAAATTTCAACCCCCCAGCCAATTCTTTATCTGGTCACGGACATTTTTATAATCCGTCATCAATTTATCATGATTTTCTTTAATCAAGTCAATATTATTTTCTTTTGCGGCAAATTCCAATTTTTTCGCCGACTCGCTCAAACTAACCGCACCGATAACCAATCCCGTACTTTTCAAAGCGTGAACTAAAGTTTGATAATCTTTCCAGTTTTCGGAGTCGTAAGTACTTTGGATATTATCGGCTTTTGTGTCGTCATTAAACTCTTCAAAAAGTTCGGTTAAAAATTCTTTGCTGTCCATGCAATAAGAAAGTCCCGTATCTAAATCAATATCAGGGCATTTTTCTGCAAAAAGTTTTCTTTCCTTTTCGCTGAAAGTATCGGAGTCAGTATTTTCTTCAACTTCTTCGACTTCTTCGACTTCTTCGACTTCTTCAACCTCTTCAACTTTCTTAACTTCTTCAACTTTCGGAACTTCTTTGACTTCCTCGACTTTTATTTTTTCTTCAGCCTTTTTATTTTCGCTCTCTTTATTTTGAGTTTCAAAGGAAACAATTTCTTCAGGCAAATGACGTGACAAAATTTCTTCAAGTTCCTCAATTTCAATCGGCTTAGAAAGATAATCGTCAAAACCTTCACTAAGATATTTTTCACGCATGCCCGCTATAGCACTCGCAGTAAGCATAACGACGGCAGTTTTATCACTCAAAATATTTTCCTGTTTCATCTGTTGAAAAGTTTCAATACCGTTCATCACAGGCATCATATTATCCAAGAAAATAATGTGATAAAAATTTTTCCTTGCCATTTCTATACACTGCTTGCCACTGTCCGCCAAATCGGGAACAATTCCGTTGCGTTTCAAAAGTCCGCGAATAACTTTTAAATTCATGCTGTTATCGTCAACTGCCAAAACTTTTGCCCCGTCAGCTTTCAAATATTTCTTTTCTTTTTTGTCGTCAAGTCGAGTTATATGATGCTCATCGTAATTGCCTATGGGGTTTTTATCAATAACTTTTTGAACCAGACTGAAAGAAAATTGAGAACCTTCTCCATAAACGCTGGAAACTTCCAACTTGCTCCCCATCATTGCCAAAAGTTTTTGGACAATAGCCATGCCTAAGCCTGTGCCTTCAATATTTCTGTTTTTCTCTTCGTCAAGACGCTGGAAAGATTGGAAAAGTTTTCCCATGTCCTCTTCTTTTATTCCGATTCCCGTATCACTGACAACTACATGAAATTTAAAAGTATCTTCGTCAATTGATTTCCCGCTTATTGATAAAGTTATAGAACCTTCATGAGTATATTTTACGGCATTTGTCAAAATATTTGTGATAATCTGCCTGATTCTTACATCGTCGCCATATAAAGTTTTCGGGATAGCAGAATCAATTTCCGTTTTAAATTTAAGACCTTTTTTCTTGACTTTTTCAGAAATCATATTAACAAGGTCGTCGATTAAATTCACAGTTTCATAACGGACGGCAACAATTTCCATTTTTCCGTCCTCGATTTTTGAAAAATCTAAAATACTGTTTATTAAAGTCAAAAGAGTTCTGCCCGCACTCTGAATATTTGCCGCATAATCTAAAATATCATGGTCGTTACTTTCGCGAAGAATCATTTCATTCATTCCTAGTACGGCATTTATCGGAGTACGAATTTCATGGCTCATTTGTGCAAGGAATTGAGATTTTGCCTGACCTGCTTGAGTGGCTCTGTCTGCCGAGTCCTTAAGCTGAGTATTAACTGACTGCTGCCAGCTAATCATTTTATTTATCAAGGCTCGAACAATCAAAATGCAGGTAATGAGCAGAATTATAAATGTTATCCCTAAAATAACAATATTTCCGTAAATATTCCACCAGCTGTTTGCAACAATGACGGTGAAGTCAGAAATTTTATTTTTCTTTGACAAACAAGCCATATAATTTCCCTTGTAGTCTTTGATACTTGAAACTTGTTTGGAATAATACACGGGAGCATATTCAGTTCCAGCAATATCCGTCATTCTTTTCACTGCCATTTGATAAAGGTTATTCGGGTGATTTATAACAATTCCGTTTCTGTCAACCAAAAAAGCATAAGAAGAATTTGTGTAAGAATCAGCCAAAACTTGTATAAGTCTGTCCAAATAAAAATCTATACCGAAAATCCCCAAAAATTCTCCGTCTTTTCCGTAAACAATTTGAGAAAGTGTAACGCAATAAAGCCCCGTTTGTTCGTCATAATAAGGAGCGGAAACGTTGAAACCGTTTTCAGATTTTCCCGTATCAACATACCATTGTCTTTGCTCGACATGCCAATTTTTGTCGGGAGGCTGCCAGCCGTTATTCATAATAACAGTATGTTCTTTATAAGGATTTGCAAGATAACAAACTGAAATTTCAGAGTAATGTTTTGCGACATCATTTAGAAGTTTTACTGCAGAGTCATAATCGTTCATGAGTTCGGGGTGTTCAGAGATAAGATTTGTGAACATTGAAAGAATTGATTTTTGTTTTTCAACCCAGTTGGAAAGTTGTTGATCGTATGTATCAATCTCGCGATTCATTTTAGTATCGCCCCAGCTTAAAGTGGTATTTATGCAGATACCAAGACTGAAAACCATAGCAAGAATAATCCCTGTAACGATTCCGACTTTTGCATATTTGCTCGCTTTTGTAAGTTCATCAGATTTAAAAATACGTTCTTCTTTTTCCTTTTCATTATCGGAAACGATTGTAGAAAACGAAAATAAATTATCCATCATGCCTGAAAGTTGAAGAGCGGACTCTCTGACTTTTGCGGCTGATTCTTGAGGATCTGCGTCACCATTTAAAACGCCCAGACTTGAAATGTTTAGAATTTTTTGCAGAGGATCGCGGAGTTCTTTAGAAAGTCTTGATAAAAATTCTTCCTTAACTTGAAGAGCCTTTTCAGCTTTCAAACCGTTTTTCATGGAATTGAGATAGAAGAAAATAATTGCAACAATCATCACAAGACTTAAAAGCGTCGTGAAAATAATTTGCGTGTAACTGTCTTTGTACAATGCCCAGTCATAAACACTCAAAATCATGTACCAGCCGTTTTTGGTTTTACTGCTGAAAATTGTATTAGACCTGCCGTCAATTTCTGCAGAAAAACTTTCATGAGTTTTCGACTGAAGAATTTTTTGAAGTATCGGCTCATATTCGGGAAGTTTTTTGGAAATTTTTTCTCCTACCAAATTCATATCAGAACAGCCGATAATCATTCCGGTTTTTGTGACAATTAAAGCGGTGCTGTCAGATTCTGAAGTCATTTTCAAAACTGATTTTTGAGTTTCGGAAAAATTAAAATCCAATGCAACAACAGTATTATTATCAGCCAGCATTTTTGACATGGTGAAACACATAGCACCGCTCATTGCGTCTACATAAGGCTCACTGATAAAAACTTTGTCGGGATTTTCTTTTGCACCTTTATACCAAAGACGTTCGGGAGCATGAAAACCTTCAGGCATGTTGAAGTCGGGAATAATTGCCCATTCTTTCGTGGCAATATAAACATTGAAACAAACGCCGTTAGTTGAATTATTTTGTTCGGCTTTTTGTTTATAGAAAAATTTTCTCAATTCTTCTTGAGTAATTCCCGACGACAAAAGCTGTTCCGCCTCAAGAGCAACGCGAGTAGTTACTGACTCGGCATTTGAAATTGTTCCCGATAAATCGGAGCGGATATTTTCAAGTTGCATTTGTCCGATTTCTTCGGTTTGATTGGAAGTCATCTGAAAAATCAAATGCACATTCATGGAAATGACACACAAGAATATAAAAGTAATGACCGCTATTATCAAAAAATCTGAATGCCTTCCGTGTTTGATTATTTTCCAGTCTTCAAATTTCTTCTTCATCTTAATCCCCTAAAAAAATTATTTTAGTCTTTGAACTTTTTCTATAATATTCGGCAAAAGTTTATAGAGATGGTCGCCGGGACATGTAGTTTTTGATAAATCTCTGTGACCAAAAATTGTGGTGTCCGTTGCCTCAAAATTATATTTATCGCACACCGCACCGATAAGTTGAACTGCAGAAGATACTTGTTTTGCAGGAGGTTTGCCGAGATTATAATTTCCCGTTAAACAAATTCCGACAGTAAATTCGTTATTGTCAAGAGAATGAGCTCCTCTGGCTTCAAGTGGGCGACCCTGTTCAATACTTCCGTTTTTATGAACTACAAAATGATAACCGATTCCCGCCCAGTGATTTTTATAACGGTGCATGTTATGAATTTCAGGGACAGACATATCTCCGTCAAATCTCATGCCCGTGTGATGAATTACTATTGCTCCCGTGTGAGTTCTGTAATTCATTTCATCAAAATCCAGCGGGTAAGACATTATTTCCATTTCTTCAAGTGTTTTAAAAACATTATCGCCTAAAGTAAAAAATCTTCTTGCGGCATCGGCATCATTCGGCAAAAGTCCGAAAAGAGCAGTCCCCGCCAAAATTTTTGCAGAAGTCTTTAAAAAATTTCTTCGTGTAAAATCTTTTTCAAATAATTTTTTCATTCAATCAAACTTCCTTCGTCAAATTTATTTCGTCAATCTGTGAACCATCGTGCAGAAAACATTTCACAGACAAATTTTTTTCATCAACTTCCAAAGTCAAATAATTGTCAATTTCAGGTTGCGGAGCAATAACTTTATCAAGTGCATGATCTGCCCATAAATTTGAATAACGAACATCACCCGCCAAGCCTGTCAAAATATAAAGCGTTCCCGTTTCATCTTCGCGAAAATTTTTTAATCTTCCGCGATTCCTGTAAGTGTGGAGATGGGCAGTAAAAACCGCGTCAAAATTTAAATTTTCAAACTCCGGCATAAAATTAACTCCGACATCTGAAAAACCTTCCTGCCGTTCAGGTCTGCCGTTAATTCGATATTGTAAAACATCTCTATGTATAAACGCAATATTCCATGTCTTAGAATTTTTTTGCATATCTTCACGAAGCCAATTTTTTTGAGTTTCGATTAAATTCGGCTGAAACTGTTCCAATTCGTCCCACTGACTGTCCAAAATTACAAAGTGAGCCGCTCCGAAGTCGAAGGAATAAAATCTCCGCGAAAAATTTTCCACTCCGTTATCAGGTACTGCAAAATAATTTATATAAGCCGTTGGAAAACGAATCTGCCAATCCCTCGAATAAGTTTCATGATTTCCCATGACAGGAGCGAATGGAATTTTTTTCATCTGCTCGGAAACTTTTTCAAACCATGCCCGCCATTGATTTTTATCTTCGCCGTTGTCAACAATATCTCCGACATTTATAAAAAATTCTGCGTCCGGATTTTTTTCAAAAGCAGTTTTCGCAACTTCGCCCCAAACATCATAATCGGCAGATTGACTGTCAGGAAAAATTAACGCTTTAAATTTTTTATCCGAAGAAGTTTTCAATTCAAAAAAATCTGTGAAACTTTCTCCGTCAAAAATTCTGTACTCGTAATTTGAATCGGGAGAAAGATTTTTAATATTTGCGGTGTACTGAAAAATTTCTTCTCCGTCGTCTGTGAAAGTCGAATCAATCGCAGAAAATTTCATCACGTTAGAAGAATTTTTTAATTTGACTTCAACGGCGGGATTTTTCAGAGGAGAATCAGTCCGCCACATGATACAGCGGGAATTTGAAGAGCCGGCAGAAATAATTTGACGAAGATTTTCAACGTTTAATTTTTCCGCAGAATTTTTTTCAAATCCGCACCCCGCAAAAAATCCTCCGCCGATAACTGCCGCCGCCTTGATAAAAGTCCGCCGATTTATTTTTATCATTCGGCTAAAGTCCTCTCAAGATTGTTAATCATTTCTTGTTTGTGTTCGGGAGTTTCGTTTACAATGACTCCGACTGTTGCAATTATCAGCCAGATGAAACTCATAACAGTTATGCGGATAAATCTGCCCGCAGGTTTTCCGTTAATTTTTCTGTAAGTCAAAATTCCCGCACTTATAGGGAAAATAAAAAAATTTATTTCGACAATCAATTTGAAAAGTTCAAGCATGAAATTCCTCCAAAAAATTTTTTTCAGCGAGTTAAAATATCTGCCATTTTACACATTTTTGAAATCATTTCAACGTTATGCACGCGGACAATATCCACGCCTTGAGAAATTGCCAACGTACAAATTGCTCCCGTTGCCTCATCTCTGTCATCAACTTCAAAACCCGTCGCATAACCGATAACGCTTTTTCGACTGACTCCGAGAAGAAGAGGAAATTTTTTTCCGTCAAAATTTTTCAGTTCGTGCAGATTTTTCAAGACAGTCAAATTTTCTTCCTGCGTTTTTCCGAAACCAATACCGGGATCGAAAATAATTTTTGATTCGTCGAAATTATTTTTTCGGCAAGTTTCCAAAGTCTGCAAGAAAAAACTTTTTATATCGTCGATAATATTCGGCAAAATTTTTTTGTTGTGCATAACGATAACTGGAGCAGAAAATTTTTTCGCAACTTCAAGCATTTTTTTATTTTCAAGCCCGTGAACGTCGTTAATAATATCCGCTCCGCAATTTAAAGCAAATTCTGCAGTTTCAGGCTTGTAAGTGTCAACAGAAATCGGAACACCCAAATTTTTTAACGCGGGAAGAATTTTTTCAAGTCTTGAAATTTCTTCATCAGCAGAAATCGGCGAAAAATTCGGGCGTGTGGATTCTGCTCCGATGTCGATAATGTCTGCTCCGTCCTCAATCATTTTTTTTGCGTGATTCAGTGCAGAGTTTTGAGAATAAAAAAAACCGCCGTCAGAAAAAGAGTCCGGCGTAAAATTTAAAATTCCCATTATTAAAGTTTTTTTTCCAAGATTTAAAATTTTTTTCGTCATAATATTCTATGCTTTGCGATCTATTAAAAATTTCACAAGTTCGCGAAGAAAATCCGCTTCACTTCCGAAAACGTTCAAAGAATGAACTGCAGTATTTGCCGCCTCTGCAGCCAAAACCTTTGAAATATCGAGCGAAGTCAAAGTAACATAAGTGGACTTGTGATTTTTTTCGTCACTGCCTACAGGTTTTCCGATTTTCTTCTCGTCGCCGACAACGTCCAAAATATCATCAGTAATTTGAAAAGCCAGACCAAAATTTTCAGCGTAATCAGTCAACGCAAAAAGTTTTTCTTCATCTGTTCCAGCCAAAATTGCTCCCGATCTTATAGCCGCTTTAAAAAGTGCACCGGTTTTCCCCAAGTGCATTTTCTTTAAAGTAGGAAGGTCGATTTTTTTATTTTCAGACTGCAAGTCAATCATCTGACCGCCGACCATTCCCGCCATACCTGCCGCAGAACTTATTTCGCGGATAACTTTGAGCAAAATTTTCGGTTCAACATTTTCCTGACGAGTCATGACTTCAAACGCCAATGTTAAAAGAGCATCGCCCGCCAAAATTGCTCCAGCCTCTCCGAAAACTTTATGATTTGTCAATTTTCCGTGTCTGTAGTCATCGTCGTCCATTGCGGGCAGATCGTCATGAATAAGCGAATAAGTGTGAATCATTTCAACGGCACAAGCAACGGGCAAAAATTTTTCTCCGTCACCGCCTACTGCATCAGCCGCCGCCATCAAAAGTACCGGGCGAAGTCTTTTTCCTCCGCTCAACAAACTGTATTCCATTGCCTCATTCAATTTTTTGTCAATGGTTTTAGTTTTTTTGATTTCGGCTTGAAGATTTTCTTCAACAAGTGCCGCACGTTCTTTCCATAATTTTTCAAACATAATTTTTCGCCCCTTACATTTTTACCAGCGTGGAAAAATAATCGTCAAGAGTTTCTGCACGGCGGATAAGTTTAATTTCTCCGTTTTCTTTGAGCAGAAGTTCTGCACTTCTCAATTTTCCGTTGTAATTAAATCCCATCGCATGACCATGTGCACCCGTGTCATGGATTATTAAAATATCACCAATATCAATTTTCGGCAAGTTTCTGTTAATTGCAAATTTATCATTATTTTCACAAAGTGAACCTGTCACGTCATAAATTTTGTCATGCGGAAAATTTTCTTTGCCGACAACTGAAATATGATGATAAGCTCCATAAAGTGCGGGACGCATTAAATTTGCCATGCAGGAATCAAGACCGATATAATTTTTGTAAGTATTTTTTTCATGAAGAACAGTTGAAACGAGCCAGCCTGCATTTCCCGTCATTGCTCTGCCGCTCTCCGTTGCAATACGAATTTTTTCTAAACCTGCAGGCACGATAATTTTTTCAAAAAGTTCATGAATACCTTCGCCGACTGCCTTAAAGTCAACAGGTTTTTCTGTAGGTCTGTACGGAATACCGAAACCGCCGCCGAGATTTACAAATTCCAAATTTATTCCCAGACGATTTTTAATTTCTGCGGCAAGTTCAAACATAATTTTTGCCGTGTATAAAAAAGTTTCAGTTCCCAACTCATTAGACGCAACCATTGTATGAAGTCCGAAACGTTTCACGCCTTTATTTTTGGAAATTTCGTAAGCAGAAAAAATTTGTTCGCGTGTCAGTCCGTATTTTGCTTCAGCAGGTTTTCCTATAATGTCGTTGCCTTTGTTCATAATGTCGGCGGGATTGTAGCGGAAAGACAAACATTTTGGAAAGCCCGCATTTTTTTCAAGAAAATCAATGTGTGTAATGTCATCAAGATTTATAATTGCTCCGAGTTCAACGGCTTTTTGAAATTCATCTGCGGGCGTATCGTTGGAAGTCAAAATAATTTTTTCTCCCGTAACTCCGGCAGTTTCACTTATCAAAAGTTCCGCCAAAGAACTGCAGTCTGTTCCCGCACCTTCGTCCGCCAAAATTTTTACGATATGAGGATTTGGAGTTGCTTTAACTGCAAAATGTTCACGAAAATCATAAGCCCATGAAAAAGTTTCTTTCAGCTTGTGAAAATTTTCTTTGATTTTTTTCTCGTCGTAAATATGAAACGGCGTAGGAAATTTTTTTATAACTTCGCGAAGTTTTTCTTCAGACAAAGGAAAACTCTTCGGCGAAAAAATTTCTTCCATTTACAAGACCACCTTTAAAAAATTTTACTATAAATTATACCAAAAATTTTACAAATTGCGAAAAAAAAATACTTCATCAAATAACGGGCGTTTCTCCATTGCCTGCATTTGTTGAAAAAATTTTAATGCTGTGTTATATTTCGAAAAATTTTATTTTCAAGGCGTGTTTGTGCAGTATGTTAAGTGATAATCAATACGAATAAAAAGCCCTCTCCGATTAAAGAGAGGGAAATTTTATTGATGGTTTTCTGACAGGAAAACTGAAAAGCGGGGAGAATCAGCAAGCTGAAAATAAAATTTATGCATGTGATTCTGAATTGAGAGGAGAAAATTTTTATGGCAGACATTAATTTAGATGACTTGATGTCACAAAAGGCGACAAGTTCACAAAATGAAGTTTCTTTGGTTAAAGTTGAACCTGAAAAAGAAATTGCACAGGTCACGCAAAAAGTTGAGGCTTTGACTCCTGCGGAAGTTCAAAAAGTCCAGTCGATTAAAGACAGTATAAATTTAATGGATTCTTCAACGCCTTTGACTTTCGGGGCTCCTGCTCAAAAAGAAATTGCTCAGTTTTCTGACAGCATTTTAAATAAAGTTCGCACAAAAGATTCGGGACAGGTCGGAGAACTTTTGACAGATTTAGTTGCAAAAGTTAAAGGATTTGACGTAACGGAAAAGAAAGGCAGTTTTCTCAGCAGTCTGCCTATTATCGGCTCGCTTGTAAACAAAGCGGAAGATATTAAAAACGGTTACGACAAGCTTTCCACGCACGTTGACAGAATTCAGCAGGGTTTGGAAAATTCAAAAATTAAACTTCTTGAAGATGTTACAATGTTTGACACGCTTTACGAAAAAAATTTAAGTTACTTCAAAGATTTACAACTGTATATTCGTGCAGGCGAAGAAAAACTCGAAGAAATGCGGACAGTTACTCTTCCGAAATTAAAAGCACAAGCCGCCGAAAAAAATGATCCTATGGCGGTTCAGGTCGTCAATGATTTTGAACAGAGCGTAGACAGATTTGAAAAGAAAGTTCACGATTTAAAAATCAGTAAAACTTTGGCGATTCAGACCGCTCCGCAAATTCGTTTGATTCAAAATAATGACAGAGTTTTAATTGACAGAGTTCAGTCCGCAATTTATCACACGATTCCGCTTTGGAAAAATCAAATGGTTATTGCACTTGGTTTGACTCATCAAAAAGAAGTTATCGAAATGCAGAGAGCAGTTACAGACGCGACAAATGATTTGCTCAAGAGAAATGCTGAAATGCTCAAACAAAATTCTGTTGAAACTGCAAAGGCAAATGAACGCGGAATTGTTGACGTTGAAACCGTAAAAAAAGTCAACGAAGATTTAATTTCGACGATTGAAGAAACAATGAGAATTCAGCAGGAAGGTCGTCAACGTCGTGCGGCGGCTGAAAAAGAACTTGTCGCGATTGAGGGCAGATTGAAGGAAGCACTTTTAAAAAATGCTAACAGAGCAGGTTAATTAAAATTTTTAAGTTTGCGAGGGAATTTTTATGTATTACAACGTGGACACGGATTTAAATTACGACTCTGAATTTTCAACGCAGGATTATTTTTCAGATGACATTTCACTTGCAGGAGAAAATTATTTAACATATTCTTCAGATGATCTTGGGAACAATTTCGCACAGGAAATTTTAAATGCAGTTAATGCTGAACGTGCTGCGGCAGGTTTAACCCTTTTAAAATTAACGGGAACTTTGATGGACGGTGCGGCAACGCGTGCCGGAGAGATTGTAAGTTATTTTTCACATACCCGCCCGGACGGTACAAGTTTTTCAACAGTTGTTGAAGATACTTACCCTTCTTATTATGTCGGTGAAAATATTGCCGCAGGTTTTCAATCAACTGACGGAGTTATGAACGGCTGGATGAATTCGGAAGGACACAGAGAAAATATTTTGCACTCCTGTTACACTGAACTTGGTGTAGGTCTTGCATACGATGCAAATTCCGAGTACGGTTATCATTGGGTTCAAATTTTTGGAAATCCCTACATTTCTCCTAAAAATCCTGAAAACGGCTATACTTTTACGCTTGGAGATAATTATCAAGTAAATATGAAAGTCGGCAGTAATTTTAATGATGAACTTTGGGCGGACTCCCTTAATGATATTTATGCAGTATCTGAAATTAATGCTGTCGGAAATCCGAATCATAACATTTTGGCAGGAAATTCTATGTCAAATATAATTTATGACGGTTCGGGAAATTCAAGTTTATGGGGCGGTTCGGATAACATTGATGATACTTTAGTAGGCGGTTCGGGTTCGGAATGGTTTTGGTACGGCAAATATGAAGGTTATGACGTTGTTTCTAATGTGGATTCTTCTGACGTTGTGAATTTGTATGACGCAAATCTTGATGAAATTACATCAACTGAAATTTTCGGAGGTCAAGTAGTAGTCAGATTCAACACAGGAAACGCTCTTGTTGTAAATGATACTGACAGTATTACGCCGATTTTCCAACTTTCCGATGGCTCAAGATATAATTACAATCGGAACAGCGAACAATGGCAGAACGTATAAAAATTTTTGTGGTTAAATATTCATAATGGATAAAAACAGATTAAAAGTTCAACGGAGAATAAATTTTTTAGTCGTCTTTCTGCTTATAGGTTTAATGGTTGTCTTGTTCAGATACGGCTGGCTTCAACTTGTTCAAGGCAGTGAACTTGCAGAAAGAATGCGTTATCAAGTCGGGCAGGATTATTTAGTTCAATCACCACGCGGAGCAATTATCGACAGAAACGGACGAGAACTTGCAGTCAGTACCATGACAAAATCTCTTTTTGTAGATCCAAATCATGTAGAAGATGCTCAACAGCTTGCGGAAGATTTAGCACCGCTTGTCGGAAAAACCGTTGAAGAAGTTTTGGAAGATATAAAAGTCGGCGGAGGATTTTCATGGGTTAAACGACGCATGGAGCAGTCGGAGTATGAGGCTATTCGTGCTTTAATTCGTGAAAAAGGTTATGCAAATTGTTTAGGTTTCCGCGACGAGGCAAAAAGATATTATCCGAATGATGTACTTGCCGCAAATTTATTGGGATTTGTCGGAACAGATGATAAAGGGCTTGACGGTATCGAGCAGGAACTTGACAAATATATCAAGGGAGAAGTTACAGAATCATTTTTGTATACTGATACGAGAGACAGACCAATTTTAGAATCAATTTTTGTTCCGCATGGTTATCAGGGCGACAGGTGCAAAACTATTCAGCTGACTATTGACAGTGCAATTCAATTTATTGTCGAGCAAGAACTTGACAGAGCTATGGCTGAAAACAGTCCTATCTCAATAACTTGCATTGTAATGGATCCGCGTACGGGAGAAATTTTAGCGATGGCAGACCGTCCCAGTTATAATCCGAATCGTTTTTGGGATTATGATCAATCAGTTTGGAAAAATCGTGCAGTTTCTTTCATATACGAGCCAGGCTCAACTTTTAAAGCGATAACTGCGGGAGCGGCACTTCAAGAAAATATTGTTTCTCCTAATCAAGTTTTTGTAGACCCGGGATTTGTCATGGTTTCCGGAAAAAGAATTCAAAACTGGAATAATGCCAGCTTTGGAACTGTAACTTTTGCCGATGTTGTCAAGCAGTCACTTAATACAGGTTTTGCTCTTGTGGGTTTGGATTTAGGTTCGGATAAACTTGTTGAATATGCAAAGCGTTTTGGTTTCGGAGAATACACGGGAATAGAACTGCCCGGCGAAGAAAAAGGAATTTTATACAACCCTGAAGAAATGGTTGCATCTGACGTTGCTACTATGGCTATCGGACAAAGTGTCGCAGTAACTCCTCTCCAGCTTGTAACGGCTTTTTCTGCCATTGCAAACGACGGAATTTTATTAAAACCGCATATCGTCAAAAATATTAGAAATGCCAACGGAACGACTTATTCAGAAACTCATGTTGAGGAAGTCAGACGCTCCCTTGAAATTGCAAGCGATAAAACTTTAATTGGTCTTTTGGAACAAGTTGTAGCGGCGGGCGGCGGTAGAAAAGCGGCTGTACGCGGTTACAGAATCGCTGGAAAAACCGGTACGGCTCAAAAAGTCAATGAAGACGGAACAGGATACAGCGAAGGAAAATATATTGCGTCGTTTTGTGGTTTCGGACCTGTAGAAAGTCCTCAAATTGCTTTGCTTGTCATGATTGACGAACCGCAGGGAGCATCATTTTACGGCGGACAGATCGCCGCACCTGTTGCTGGAAGAATTTTTTCACAGGTTTTCAGGTATTTGAGAGTTGAACCATCTGATGCACCTTTCTTGGATACTGAAGAACTTGCTGCAGATGTCGGCGAAGGTGACAGTGCAGGATCATCAGCAATTATCGGCGGACCTGCTTTTGAAGAACCTAATTCAAAAACTGAAGATGTTCCGCAACAAGACGCTCCGCAAGGCATGGCAGTCGTTCCGAATTTCAAAAGAAGAAGTATTCGAGAGGCGGCAAGAATTGCAACGGAAGCGGGACTTGTTCTGGAAAGTAAGGGATCAGGTTTTGCAGTCGATCAAAGTCTTGAACCAGGTGCAGTCGTTGACAAAGGTACAAAAATTCATGTAGAGTTCAGCCCGTAAATTTTTTTGTACACATAATTATTTTTTGGAGGAGATTTTTATGAAAAATTTTGTTTATCAGCCTCAGCGTGTCTGCTCAAAGCAGATTAGTTTTGATCTTGACGAGGAAAATAAAATTCACAATGTAAAATTTTTGGGCGGTTGTCCCGGAAATTTGCTTGCAATCGGAAAACTTATCGAAGGCAAAGACGCAAAAGAAATTGCCGACATTCTGCGTGGAAATGACTGCGGAGGTCGCGGAACTTCCTGCGGAGATCAGCTTGCCATTGCTATTGACGGAGCTTTAAAAGAAACTGCATAAAATTTTTTGACTTATTCAGACATGACATTTTCCGCAGTAGAGAGGTAGAAAAATTTTGGCGGCAAAAAATCTCGATATAATTTCCATAAAGACAAAAAATCTTTTAAAAAGAGTAGATTTTACATTGTTATTTGCCTCATTGGCGATCGTAATTTACAGCTTAATAATAATCAGCAGTGCAACCCATATAAATAATCCTTCCGAAGAAAGATTTTGGTTTGTACAGCGTCAGGGAATTTTTGCGATAATCAATGTAGCGATAGCAGTAGTTTTCATGAACTTCGATTACAGAGGCTTAAAAGGTTACGGAAAGCCGTTATATATTTTCAACATAATAATGCTGTTAGCTGTCATGTTTTTCGGGCATGCGGCACTCGGAGCACAACGCTGGATACAGATAGGTCCGGTAAGTTTGCAGCCGTCAGAATTTTCAAAACTGATAATGATAATTTGCATGGCATCAGTTTTAGAAGAGAAAATCGGAAGTTTAAACTCTTTGCAGGATTTATTGCCTATTGCGGTTTATGTCGGGATACCTTTCATTTTAGTTTTAAAGCAACCTGACTTGGGAACGTCTTTAGTTTTCATGGCGATTTTTTTCGGAATGGTAATAGTTTGCGGAATTCCATGGAAAATTTTATTTGGATTGTCAGTAACGGGAATTGCATGTATGCCGTTAATTTGGCAGTTTCTGAAAGATTATCAAAAAATGCGAATCATGGTTTTTTTAGATCCGAATGTTGATCCGCTCGGTTCAGGTTATCATATAATCCAATCAAAAATTGCAATAGGTTCGGGAATGTTATTCGGCAAGGGACTATTTGAAGGGACGCAGAGCCAATTAAATTTTTTGCCTGAAAACCACACAGATTTTATTTTTGCGGTGGTCGGAGAGGAATTGGGATTTGTCGGAGCAGTGGTTTTGCTCCTGCTGTATTTCATAGTTTTGTATCGCGGTATGCAGATTGCAAAAGAAGCGTGCGACACTTTCGGCAGACTTTTAGCCGTCGGAATTACTTCAATGCTCGCGTTCCATATTTTGGTAAATGTCGGAATGACAACGGGAATAATGCCGGTCACGGGAATACCGTTGCCGCTTATGAGTTATGGAATAAGTTCACTGACGACAAATATTTTGGCGGTAGCAATTTTAATGAATATACATTTGCGAAAACAAAAAATGTCATTGTTCAGTTAAAAAAAGGCGGTCATCAAAAATTTGATGACCGTTTTTCATTTACTATATAAAAATTTATCGATTAATTTTTAGCAAAAAAGGATATTATTTTTTGACGTTGAAAACAAATTGCTACAAGAAAAGAAATTTCTGCAGACGAATTTTGAATAATTTTTGAAGGTAAATTTTTTTATGTCAGTGAATCATTTGGAGAAAAAAATAATTGTTGCGGGAATCGGACCGGGAAATAAAACTTATACAACTCCCGCCGCATTGGAAAAAATTCAGGCAGCAAAATTTTTGTTGGGCGGAAAGCGTGCGTTGTCAGATTTTGCGTCAGAGAATCAGGAAACTTTTTCGATAACAAGCGATTTAGAATCTGCGTTGAATTTTATTCGCGAAAAAATTTTAATTGATAATGTTGTTGTAATGGTTTCGGGAGATCCCGGATATTTTTCAATGCTGGATTTAATCAGAAAAAATTTCTCGCCGTCAAAAATTGAAGTTATTCCTTCAATCAGTGCAATGCAACTTGCTTTTGCAAAATTATCTTTGTCATGGAGTTTCGCAAAACTTCTGAGTTTTCATGGAAGAAAACCTGCTGACGAAGATTTAAAATTTGAGAAGGGAAAAATTTTAGGGCTTTTAACTGACGCTGAATTTAATTCAAAAACTATTTCAAAAATTTTATTGGAATTCGGCTGGGAAAAAAATTCTGATATTGCAATATGTTCTCGGCTGTCATATCCCGATGAAAAAATTATTTTGACGACGCTTGAAAAGGCGGCAGATTCTGAACCGATTAAACATTGTATTTTAATAGTCGGAAAAAATTTAACGGAAATTCATCAAAACTAAAATAAAATTTCTAAAGGAGAGAAAAACATGATTGAACGCTACACTTTGCCCGAAATGGGAAAAATTTGGTCTATCGATAACGAATGGAGAACTATTTTAAATGTTGAGCTTGCCGCCTGCGATGCAATGGCTGAACTTGGAGAAATTCCTGCCGAGTCCGCGAAAAATATTCGTGCAAAGGCAAATTTTACAGTCGAACGCATTAAAGAAATTGAGGCAGTCACTGACCATGATATTATTGCGTTTTTAACCTGCGTCGCTGAATATGTCGGCGAAGATTCAAAATATATTCACAAAGGTTTGACTTCTTCGGACGTTAAAGACACCGCATATTGTTTGATGATGAAACAGTCGGCAGAAATTATTTTGGACGACTTGAAAAATTTCCGTGAAGTTCTCCGCCGTCGTGCGAAAGAATTTAAACATACTCCTTGTATCGGAAGAACTCATGGGATTCATGCCGAGCCGATGACTTTCGGTTTGAAACTTTTGCTCTGGAGTGACGAAATCGAAAGAAATATTGAACGCGTTGAGCATGCAAAAAAAATTGTCAGCGTTGGAAAACTTTCCGGAGCAGTCGGCACTTACTCAAATATAAATCCGAAAATTGAAGAACTTGTCTGCCAAAAATTGGAACTCACTCCCGCACGTCTTGCAACTCAAGTTATTCAGCGTGACAGACATGCGGAATATATGACAACTTTGGCGATTGTTGCGAGTACTTTAGAAAAAATTGCTACTGAAATCAGAAATTTGCAAAGAACTGACATCAGAGAGGCAGAAGAATATTTTCAGCCCGGTCAAAAAGGTTCTTCCGCCATGCCTCACAAAAGAAATCCGATTAACTGCGAAAGAGTTGTGGGAATGGCTCGACTTGTTCGCGGAAATGCGGTAGCGGCGATGGAAGATATAACTTTGTGGCATGAAAGAGATATTTCTCACAGTTCTGTTGAACGTGTAATTTTGCCCGACTCAACTATCAACGTTGACTACTGCACGAAAAAAATCACGAAGATTATTGATAAACTTTTGGTCTATCCTGATGCAATGCTCCACAATCTGAACAGAACGGGCGGTTTAATTTACAGTCAAAGAATTATGTTGGCGATTGTCAGCAAAGGTGTTCTGCGTGAAGATGCTTATAAATGGGTGCAGAGAAATGCCATGAAACGCTGGCTTGAAAAAGAAGATTTCAAAACCAATATCGAAAACGACGAAGATATTAAAAAATATTTGACTGCCGAAGAAATTGAAAATTGTTTCGATTATACATGGTTCTTGAGAAACGTTGACATGATTTTTGAGCGTTTCGGAGTTTAAAAAATGCATGAGGCGGCTCTTGCGGAAAATATTATAAAAATCGCACTGGACACTGCGGAAAAAAATCACGCAAAAAAAATTTCTGAAATCGGTTTAAAAATTGGAGATATGGCGGGAGTTGAAGTCGAGGCTTTAAATTTGAGTTTTGAAGTCTTGACGAGTGGAACTCCTGCCGAAAATTCCAAATTGCTTATTGAAAAAATTCCGATTCGTGCAAAATGTAACAAGTGCGGAAAAATTTTTACGCTGGAAAATTTTAATTTTTTTTGCCCTGAATGTGACGGAATTTTAATTTTGCAAAGCGGGCGAGAACTTCTTGTGGATTTTGTTGACTGCGAATAAATTGGAGTGAAAAAATTTTTTGAACAAAATAAAGGCTCATATAAATAACATTGCACTTTCACATACAATTTTTGATTTGCCGTTTGCATTTATGGGAGCTTTGATGGCAACAAACGGAAATGTTGACGGCTGGACAATTTTTTTAATTGCTCTGGCAGTAACTTCGGGACGTGCGGCGGCGATGGCGATAGATAATCTTGCTGATTTGAAATATGATAAACTTCAGCCCCGTCTTTCATATCGTGCAATGGTTAAAGGAGAAATTTCAAAAGCTGAGGCAAAAATTTTTATTGTTATCTGCCTTTTGATAATGGTTGTAACAGTTTCATTTTTGCCGCCGATTTGTTTAAAACTTCTGCCGATAGCCGCTCTGCCGTTTATAATTTATCCGTTTACAAAAAGATTTACAGGCTGGTGTCATTTATTTTTGGGATTTGCGTTGTCGATGGCACCTGCAGGCGGTTGGGTTGCGGCAGGCGGAGAAATTTTTTCACCTGCAATGATTTTTCTTTGTTCGTCGTTAATGTTTTGGATAGCGGGATTTGACGCAATGTACGGAGCTCAAGACGAAAAATTTGACAAGTCGCAGAAACTTCATTCACTCGCCACAGAGTACGGTGCGAAAGGTGCTTTTAAAATCTCAAAAATTTTTCATGTGATTTCTGTTGTGTGTCTGATTTTGACGGGAATAATTTTAAAACTCGGCGGAATTTATTTTTTCGGAATTTTAATAGCCGTGATAACTTTAATTTATCAACATAAAATTGTAAGTCCCCGCGATTTTCATAACGTAACACAGGCATATTTCATGAGAAACGGAATTGTTTCGATGGCGATTTTTATTTGTACATGGCTGAACTATATTTAAAAACTTGGAGAAAAATTTTTTATTGAAATGTTTGAATTTGAATTTATGAGAAATGCCTTTGCGGCAGTTTTTTTTGTCACGCCGCTGTTTGGAATTTTATCAACTATGGTAGTTTCAAACAGAATGGCTTTTTTTTCTGATTCTTTGGGGCATGGAGCATTTACCGGAATTGCTCTCGGTGCTTTAATCGGAGTCGGTTCGGAAATTTTCGGGCTGATAACTTTTTCAATAATTTTCGCACTGCTGATAATTTTCATCAAAAATAAAACTCACAGCGGAGCGGATACAGTCATCGGAGTTTTCAGTTCTACCGCGATTGCATTGGGTTTAATGTTGATGTCGGCGGGCGGACAGTTCAATAAATTTTCAAAATTCTTGATTGGCGATTTGTTATCAATTTCGCAGACAGATTTAATTTCACTTGCGGGAATTTTTTTTGCAGTGATAATCAGTTGGATTTTTTTATTTAACAAACTTTTAATTTCTTCAGTAAATAAAACTTTGGCAAGAAGTCGCGGAATAAATACCCAGTTTGTCGAATCAGTTTTTGCGGTTTTGTTGGCTCTTGTGGTTGCCGTCAGTATTCAATGGGTCGGAATTTTGATAATAAATGCGTTGTTGGTTTTACCTGCCGCCGCGTCAAGAAATATTTCAAATTCCGTAAAATCCTATCATTTTTTCAGTATAACAATTTCTTTAGTTTCCGGGCTGGCAGGCTTAATTTTAGCTTACGAAATAAATTCTGCGGCGGGAGCGTCGATTGTAGTTTGTGCGGCAGTGATTTATTTTTTCACGCTGATATTTAAAAAATTTTGAGGTGAAATATGGACATACAATATTTAATTTTTCTGCAGGATATTCGCGAATCACTTGGCGATTGGTCTGCAACAGTGGCAAAAATTATTTCTGCAATTCCCGTCAGTCCTCTGTCAATTTTAATAATGGGAATTTTATTTTGGTGCGTGAATAAACGCGCAGGATTATTCTTAATGTTCACGGCAGGTTTCGGAGAATTGTTGAATAATTTAGTCAAAAATACTTTTTGCGTGTATCGTCCTTGGATTTTTGAGCCTGATTTACAGCCCGTTCATGAGGCACTGAAAAAAGCCAGCAGTTATTCTTTTCCGAGCGGACACACAACGATGGCAACGGCAGTTTACGGCGGACTTGCATATTTTTACAGAAAAAAATTTCCCGCATTGATAATTCCCTGCGTTATTTTAATTTTGCTTGTGGCTCTTTCAAGAAATTTTTTGGGAGTACACACTCCGCAGGACGTTTTATTTGCAATGCTGGAAATATTTTTAGTGATTGTGTTTGCAGAAAAAATTTTTGACGCTATGGATTTAAATCAAAATTTTTCTCGAACTGCATTTACAGCGGGAGTAATTTTTTGCATATTGGCAACTTTGTATTTAGTTTTAAAACCTTATCCCGAAGATTTTCACGACGGAAAAATAATTGTCGAATCTTCACAGGCAATAATTGACTCTTTCGACAAAGTTGGAGCGTTTACGGGATTTTTACTCGGTGCATTTCTTGAACATAAATTTATAAATTTCAAATTAAATGTTTCGCGAAAAATAAAAATCCGTCGAATAATTATCGGCGGTATAGTCTGCGGTGCGGCTATGGTTCTCTTGTTCATTCTTAAAAAGAGCGGAATAGAAATTTTGTACGAATTCGGCAAAGGTTTTCTGCCGTTCATCTCAGTATCTTTTCTTGCACCTTATACTTTTAACCGCGTGGAGAAAATCCGATAAAATTTTTTTCTGCGGGCAATAAATTTATTTCAAAATCTTCCGGCTTGAGTTGAATTAATTCTTCTCTGCCGATTTTTTTATTTCCGCGTAAAATTCTTTGCGATTGCCTTAAAATTCCGCGTTCCAAAAAATTTCTTACAAAACGTCCGTTTCCAAAATTTTTTTGCTTGATAATTTCGGAAAAAATTTTCCTGCACTTTTTCAAAACTTCGTTATCAATTTCAAAATTTTTCTCGGCAGTCATAAATTTAAAAATTTCTATAAGCTCATCAACATTATAATCGGGAAAATCCACATGAAAAGCGATACGGCTTTTTAGTCCTTCGTTGCCGTCCAAAAAAATTTTCATTTTATCGGGATAGCCTGCAAAAATTACAATGATTTCATCGCGGAAAATTTCCATTTGCCGAACAATTTCATTTATAGCCTCTCCGCCGAAATTTTCATCAGTCAATGAATATGCCTCGTCAATAAATAAAACTCCGCCCCGTGCTTTATCAAAAATTTTCTCGATATTTTTTGCAGTCCAGCCGACATATTTTCCGACTAAATCAGCCCTGCCCGTTTCTATAAATTTCCCGTCGCTCAAAATTTCCGCGGAAAGTCTTGCCGCAGTAGTTTTTGCGGTTCCGGGATTTCCCGTAAAAATCATATGCAGACTCATTTTAAAATTTTTCAGTCCGAAATTTTCGCGGAGTTTTTGAATTTCAAAATTATCCAGAATCTGATTTAAAATATTTTTTATTTCGTGCAGACCGACCATATTTTGAAGAATTTTATAGGAATCATTTTTTCTGAAAAAATTTTTGTCAGTTTCGATAAAAATAAAAATTACTTCACCGCTAAATTTTTCTATCAGTTCTCCAAAAAAATTTTTTTCCGAATCAATAATTACTGCACCGCCTGCCGACTGCCTGAAAATATTTTCTATGTTGAAATCTTCAGTGCAATTTTCCTTGACTTCAGAAATATATTTTGCACATCTGCTGGCAAGCCGTTTATTTTTATAGAGTTCCGCACAAAAATTTTTTGCACTCTGCAGAGCATCAGAAATATTTTTGGCAGAAATTTTGTAATAAGTTCCGCAGTCTTGAATTTTATTTTCAAGCGAAAAATTTTCTGTATCAAATAAAAATTCCTCGATTTTAAAATTTTCCGTGTCGAAATAATCAAAAGAAAAATTTTCAAGTCCGCGAAGATTATTTTGAATCCACGCTTCATGATGAGAAATAATATTTTGATTTTCCGCCTGCAGAAGAATTTGTTTAGCTTGACTCGGAGTAATTTCCGAAAAATTCATCTGCCGATTTTCATTTGAAACGACTAAAATTTTTCCGTCAAAATTCAAAGTTAAAATATTTTTCCCATGAACAAAATTTTCTGTGCCGATATAAAACTGCATAACACCGCCTCCAATTTTCCGAAAAATTAACAATTTCAGCGGTTAAATTTTTTCATGACAAAAAATTTTATTATGCAGAATATTTTCAAGTTATCGCACAAAAAATTTTCCACAGTTGGTAGTACTGACAAAAACTGAACAAAATGATTTGTAAAATTTTTAATCATCTTTGGCAAAAGATATTTTTAACAAGCAGCTTTCCATTATTCAGATCTTTAAAATTTTTTCAAATACTGCTCGAGTGGCTATTGCAATTTGTCAAATGGAAGATTCATAAATGTTCCGAAAATTTTGTTGACAGTTTCTTTTAATTGTTGTAACATAAACGCACTTAAGGGTTATCAATTTTAAATGTTTTTTTATGTATAGGGAGGTTTTTATAAATGGCTGTTAAAGTTGCTATCAATGGTTTCGGTCGTATCGGTCGCCTTGCTTTCCGTCAGATGTTCGCTGCTGAGGGTTATGAAGTTGTTGCAATCAACGATCTTACCAGCCCGAAAATGCTTGCACACCTTTTGAAATATGACACTGCACAGGGCGGATACGCAGGAAAAATCGGCGAAGGCAAACACACTGTCGAGGCTAAAGAAAACTCTATCGTCGTTGACGGCAAAGAAATCATCATCTACGCTGTTAAAGATGCAAAAGAAATTCCTTGGGGCAAACATGACGTTGATGTTGTCCTCGAATGCACAGGTTTCTACACCAGCAAAGAAAAAGCATCTGCTCACCTCGAAGCCGGTGCCAAAAAAGTCGTTATCTCCGCTCCTGCGGGCAATGATCTCCCGACAATCGTTTACAACGTCAACCATGAAACTCTTACTCCTGATGTCAAAGTTCTCTCCGCCGCTTCCTGCACAACAAACTGCTTGGCTCCGATGACTCAGGCTCTCCATAAGCTTGCTCCGATTCAGAGCGGTATTATGGCTACTATCCATGCTTACACCGGCGATCAGATGATCCTTGACGGTCCGCAACGTAAAGGCGATCTCCGTCGCAGCCGTGCAGGTGCATGCAACATCGTTCCTAACAGCACAGGTACAGCAAAAGCTATCGGTCTTGTTATTCCTGAACTCAAAGGAAAACTCATCGGTGCAGCACAACGCGTTCCGACCCCGACTGGTTCTACTACTCTTCTCTTTGCAGTTGTCAAAGGCGAAGTCACCAAAGAACAGATCAACGACGCTATGAAAGCTGCCGCTAACGAATCCTTCGGCTATAATGAAGAAGAAATCGTTTCCAGCGATATTATCGGCATGAGATACGGTTCACTCTTCGATGCAACTCAGACAATGGTAAGTCCTATCGGCGACGGCAATACCCTTGTACAGGTTGTTTCTTGGTACGACAACGAAAACAGCTATACCAGCCAGATGGTTCGCACAATCAAATACTTTGCAGAACTCAAGTAATTCATCGGCTGAAATAAGCAACTGAATACGGTTAAGACTCTCGCGGTCCGGCTCTTCATAATTGTTGGGCCGACCGCGTTTTTAGTTAGGAATGAGAAATGCGTAATCAGGAATTATAAGAAAGTTAAATAAACTTTTTAATTACGCATTACGCACTACGAATTATTTTTTGGGAGGCATTTTTAAGTGGAAAAGAAAAATATCAGAGACATTAACTTGAAAGGCAAAAAAGTTTTCCTGCGTGTTGATTATAATGTTCCTATGGACGAAAATCAGAACATCACCAACACCAAACGTATTGACGCAACTCTTCCGACTCTCAACTACTTGCTTGAACAGGGTGCAGCTGTAATTATCGGCTGTCATCTCGGCAGACCTACCGAAGCTCGCGAACCCAAATTCTCCACAAAACCTATCGCCGCAAAACTTTCCGAAATTCTCGGCAAAGAAGTAAAATGGGCGGAAGATTGTATCGGAGAACCTGCTGAAAAAGCCGCCGCCGCTCTTCAGCCCGGCGAAATCCTCTTGCTCGAAAACCTCCGCTATCACAAAGAAGAAAAGAAAAATAATCCTAAGTTTGCGAAACAGCTTGCATCACTCGCTGACATCGCAGTTAATGACGCATTTGGAATGGCTCACCGTGCTCACGCTTCCAACGTCGGTATCACTCATTTTCTTGAAACTGCATCCGGTTTCCTTATGGAAAAAGAAATTAACTACATCGGCAAAACTCTTGAAAATCCTGCTCGCCCGTTTGTCGGAATTATCGGCGGTGCAAAAGTTTCCGATAAAATCGGCGTTATCAGCAACATGATTGATAAAGTTGATACTATTATTATCGGCGGCGGCATGGCTCATACCTTCGACAAAGCTAAAGGCTACGAAGTCGGTCAGTCTTTGCTTGAAGAAGATAAAGTCGAACTCGCTAAGGAACTTTTGAAGAAAGCTGAAGAAAAAGGCGTTAAAGTTGTTCTGCCCGTTGATTTGGTTGTTGCAAATAAATTTGCGGCTGACGCTGAATTTAAAACTGTTCCTGTTGATCAGTGTCCTGTAGACTGGCAGGGTCTTGACAGCGGTGAAAAAACTTCTCAAAAATACGTTAAAGCTCTTGAGGGTGCAAAAACAATTATTTGGAACGGACCTATGGGCGTTTTTGAATTTGATAACTTTGCAAAAGGAACTCTCGCAGTTGCAAAAGCAGTTGCGGACGCTACCGAAAAAGGTGCAACCTCTATCGTAGGCGGCGGAGATTCTATTGCGGCTCTTAAGAAAACAGGTCTTTCAGATAAAATTTCCCACATTTCTACCGGTGGCGGTGCTACTCTCGAATATCTTGAAGGAAAAGTTCTTCCGGGTATTGATGCTATTGACGGTGTCGGACGTACTCCGATTATCGCAGGCAACTGGAAAATGAATAACACAATTAAAAAAGGCGTTGCACTTGTTGAAGAGTTAATTCCGCTCGTCAAAAATGCAAATTGCCGTGTTGTTGTTGCTCCTACTGCTACTGCTCTTAAATCTGTTGCAAAAGCTGTTAAGAGTACAAATATTCATGTTGCCGCTCAAAATGTTCACTGGGAAAAATCAGGTGCATTTACAGGCGAAATTTCAACCGAAATGCTCAACGAAATTGGCGTTGATTATGTAATTCTCGGACACAGCGAAAGACGCGATTACTTCGGCGAAACTGACGAAGGCGTTAATAAACGTGCTAAAGCCGCTTTCAATGCGGGAATTACTCCGATTATCTGCTGTGGCGAACCTCTTGAAATTCGTGAGGCTAACACTTACATTGAGCATGTTGTAAATCAGATTAACGCGGCTCTTGAAGGTTTCACAGCGGCAGAAGTCAAAAAACTTGTTATCGCTTATGAACCGATCTGGGCTATCGGCACAGGCAAAACCGCAACATTTGAACAGGCTGAAGAAGTTTGTAAAGCTATCCGCGAAGCTGTCGCCAAGAAATTTGATCAGGAAGCTGCTGACGCTATTCGTATTCAGTACGGCGGAAGCGTTAAACCTGCTACAATTAAAGACCTTATGCAACAGCCGAATGTTGACGGTGCATTGGTCGGCGGTGCATCTTTGAAATCTGCTGACTTTAGTGCGATTGTCAATTTCTAAGTTGTAACTAAATATTTCAGGTTGCTCGATTAGTCGAGCTGTAAGTTGAGCCGCCTTTGTTGATGGAAACATGGGCGGCTTTTACTTAATTTTTTTGTAAGGATTGTTACTTATGAATCAAGAACAAGTTATAGAAACTATGACTATTCAAAAAATGGTCGGAAAAGTTGCAAATGCAGAAGGTCACCCAGCAGATCAGCTGAAATTTTTTACAGCAGATTGTCAAGTCAGGATTTACGTCGGCGATGAACAAATTTTGGATTTTTCTGGCAAAAAATATCTCGAAAACGGTCTGAAAACTTTTTTGGGCAATTTAAAACGCTGTCATTATATGCTTGGACAGCATACGATTGATTTTCTTGCTCAAGATAAAGCGGCGGGACTTTTGTTTTGTCGTGCGTCGCATGTCAAAGAAGATTACGGCGAAGATATTATCGTTGACTACTGCATTTTCTATGAAGATATTTATGAAAAAGTTCGCGGAGAATGGCTTATAAAAGCCCGCGATATTCATTTTCTTATAAGCAACAAACAAGTTTTAAGCAATTAGGAATGTGGAATTAGGAATGTGGAATGAATACTGCAAATTTTTAATTCATCATTCTTAATTTTTAATTAAAAAAAGGGAGAGTGTAACGAATGGCAACAATTAAAAATGCACCGATCTGCTTAATTATTATGGACGGCTGGGGAATTGGTGATGTCACGGACAAATACAACGCAATTCAAGTCGGAAGTACTCCCGTACTTGATGAACTCATTAAAAAATACCCTAATGCAAAACTTCAAGCGTCGGGCGAATATGTCGGACTTCCTGACGGACAAATGGGAAATTCTGAAGTCGGTCATATGAATATCGGTGCAGGCAGAATTATTTATCAGCCGCTCACGAAAATTACAAAAGCTATCCGCGACGGAGAATTTTTCACAAATAAAGCATTAGTCGGCGTAACTGATAAAGTTGTTGCAAGTGGCGGAGCTTTGCATTTGTTCGGTCTGCTTTCACCGGGCGGAGTTCACAGCCACACAGATCATTTGTACGGACTTTTAAAACTTGCTAAAGATAAAGGAGTTCAAAAAGTTTACGTGCATGCATTTCTTGACGGTCGTGATGTTCCGCCGAGTTCTGCTCATGAATATCTTGCAACACTGGAAGAAAAATTTAAAGAAATCGGAGTAGGACAGACTGCAACAATTTCCGGTCGTTATTACGCAATGGACAGAGATAAACGTTGGGACAGAGTTCAAAAGGCTTATAATGCTATTGCAAAAGCTGACGCTCCGAAAAAAGATTCTTCGGCTCAAGCCATCAAAGATTCATACGACAACAATGTTACTGATGAATTTGTAATTCCTGTTGTTATTGGCGATTATCCCGGAGTTAAAGAAAATGACGGAATTATTTTCTTCAACTTCCGTCCTGATCGTGCAAGAGAAATTACTCATGCTTTCACTGATGATAACTTTGACGGTTTCCCGCGTGTTGAAGAACTCAAAAAAGTTCCGTATGTTACCATGACTCAATACGAAGAGGGACTGAATGTTGATGTTGCCTATCCTCCCGAATCAGTCAAAAACGGACTCGGCGAAACTATCAGCAAAGCGGGACTTACTCAGCTTAGAATCGCAGAAACTGAAAAATATGCTCATGTAACTTTCTTCTTTAACGGCGGTGTTGAAGAACCGTACGCAGGTGAGGACAGAATTTTGGTTCCTTCCCCGAAAGTTGCGACCTATGATTTAAAACCTGAAATGAGTGCTCCGACTGTAACTTTGAAAGTTGCCAACGCCATTCTTTCCGAAAAATATGACTTCATTATTTTGAACTTTGCAAACGGTGACATGGTTGGTCATACGGGAGTTATGAAGGCGGCTGTCAAAGCTGTTGAAACTGTTGATGTCTGCGTCGGAATTTTTGTAGAGTGCATGAAGAAAGTTGGCGGCGAAGTTGTAATTATCGCCGATCATGGAAACGCAGATCAAATGTATGATTACGTTGACAAAGGACCGTTCACCGCTCACACTACAAACCCTGTGCCGATTATTGTAGTTTCTGACAGAGTTGCAAAAGTTGATGAAGGTGCATTGTGCGACGTTGCTCCCACTCTTCTGACTTTGGCGGGCATGGAAATTCCTGAAGAAATGACAGGCAAAAATCTTGTCACAATGAAATAAAATTTTCGGAGAGATTTTTATGAAAAAATTTTTCTCTTTAATTTTGACGGCAGTTTTCATTTTGACAGCTGTGAATATTTGTTCCGCAAAATCTGCAATCGAACAACGAACAGAAATTAACAATCTTCACGATCAGGCATTGCAAAGACTTTACGCGAAATATCCTTCGGCTCGTCGTGTTATAAATAATTGTTACGCTTATGCGACACTTTCAAATACGGGAATGAAACTCGGATTATTTGGAAGTGCTCACGGTCGCGGAGTGGCAATAAATAATTACACCGGCGAAAAAGTTTATTTGAAAATGCAGGAACAGGAATTGGGAATTGGATTCGGTGCAAAAGAATATGACTTGATTTTTCTGATTGACACAAAAGCCGCTTGGGATTCTTTCATAATCGGAAAAATCAGATTCGGTGCGGGTGCCGACGCGTCAGCAAATGACGGAGTAAACGGCGGAAGCGTAGAAGGTGCGGAATATGTCGCGGACGGTGTTTGGCTTTATCAGATGACTAAAAAAGGTCTTTCACTTGAGGCAACTTTAAAAGGCACGAAAATTTACGCCGATAAAGAATTGAATTGACTTTAAATAAAAATGGCGTGTCGATCTGTAGTTTTTGCAGGTTGTCACGCTTTATTTTTAAAGGAAAAATAGGTGGATTGGTTTATGATTGAATTAAAAAAAATTTTGGTTTTCCTTATTGCATTTTTTGTGCTGACTTGTAACTTTGAAAATGTTTTTGCACAGAGTGAACGCGGAAAAAGTTTTACACTTCAAAAAGGCGACTGCATAGGAATTTTGGCACCGTCAGGATATTTGAAAGGACTCAGCAAAAGTGCAGATTTTAAAAACGCGGTAAATTTTCTTGAAATTAGAGGTTATCGCGTCAAGTTGGCACCTTCATGCGACGCAATATTACTCCGGCGACAATAAATCCTAAATTTTTTTTCGTGAGTTTATATTCGCTCTTTATATCTGCAAAAATTTTTCAAAGATTTTAGGAATTTTAATCGTCGGCGTAATAGACAGAAAAACTTTTGCGGGAACTGCTGAACTTAGGGCGGCAGATATTAACAATTTTTTTGCTGACGACGAAATAAAAGCGATTCTTTGTACTCGTGGCGGATATGGTGCGGTACATGTTCTTGATAAACTCGATTACGAAATGATTTCCAAGCCCCCCAAACCTTTAATCGGTTACAGTGATATTACTGCACTGCATACGGCACTTGGAGAAAAAGCAGGCATTGTTACTATTCATGCTCCGATGCTTTTCAATTTTGCTGATGAAAAGAAAATGACGGCTTACACAAAATCGCAATTTCTTACGGGACTTACAGAAAAAAATGCTGTCGGTGAAATTTTACTGCCACGCAATGGAAAGTTAAAAACTCTTGTTGAAGGTGAGGCAGAAGGAATTATTGTCGGCGGAAATTTAGCCGTCTTAACTTCACTCGTCGGAACTCCTTATGAACTTGACGGGACAGGTGCATTACTTTTGCTGGAAGATGTTGACGAAAGACCTTACAGGTTGGATCGTATGCTGTACCAACTTTATCAAAACGGGCTTTTAAATCGTGTCAACGGAATTTTGTTTGGTGACTTCACAGACTGCAAAAACAAAAAGCCGGGCGGTTTAACGTTTGAAGAAGTTTTGGAACATTACGCAAAACTTTCAGGAAAACCTGCTGTTATGGGAGTCCCTGCAGGTCATGAAAAAAATAATATGTTTTTGCCGATGGGAGTTCATGCGAAAATGACAGCAGATTCAAACGGTAAAGCCAGACTGATTATAGATGAGTCGGCTTTTAAATCTTGAAAGCAATATTCGCAAACTTTTAATTTTGAAAATTTTAAATGGTGAGTTTTATGAAAAAAATTTTTCCTATAACAAACGGTCTGCATGGAGAAATAAAAATCCCGGGCGATAAATCTGTTTCACATCGTGCAGTTATGATTTCAAGTCTTGCCGATAAAACTGTTGAGATTGAAAATTTTTTATTCGGTGCAGATTGTCTTTCAACTGTCGATTGCATGAAAAAAATGGGCGTTGATATTAAAATTTCAAACGAAAAAATTTTTGTGACAGGTCGCGGACTTCATGGACTCTGCGAACCGTCGGAAATTTTAGACGCGGGAAATTCGGGAACAACTTTAAGGCTTTTGCTGGGATTAACCGCCGCACAAAATTTTTTTGCAGTTTTTACTGGCGATAAATCTTTGAGCAAAAGACCTCTGGCAAGAGTTATAAAACCTTTATCAGAAATGGGAGCGGAAATTTTTTGCAGAAATGAAAATAAAAATCTTCCTGCCGCCGTCCTTCCAAAAAAAAATTTGCGTGCAATAAATTACAAAATGCCAGTCGCAAGTGCTCAAGTAAAATCCGCGATAATTTTTGCCGCTCTTTATGCTGATTCAGTTACAAAAATTATTGAGCCGTACCCTTCGAGAAATCACACTGAAAAAATGTTGTCGGCTTTCGGTGTAAAAATTGAAACTGCTGACAACGAAATAAAAATTTTTCCTGCCGAAAAATTAATTGCTCCCGAAAAAATAATTGTTCCCGGAGATATTTCGAGTGCGGCTTATTGGATTGTGCTTGCGTCGATTTTAAAAAATTCCGAAGTCGTTATAAAAAATGTCGGCGTTAATGAAACACGCACGGGAATTATCGACGTGATGAAAAAAATGGGGGCGAAGATAAAATTTTTGAATGTTACTGAAAGCGGCGGAGAAAAATCTGCCGATATAAAAATTTCATCTTCGGAACTTCATGGAATTGAATTCGGTGGAGAATTTATCCCGCGTCTTATTGATGAAATTCCCGCTCTTGCAGTTGCGGCGGCTTTTGCGGAAGGCACGACAATTATAAAAAATGTCGGTGAACTTCGCGTAAAAGAATCAGACAGATTGAGTGCGATTGTTGAGGAGTTTAATAAAATTTCGCCGAACAGTTTTGAGGCTGACGCGGACAGTTTAATAATTCACGGCGGAAGAAAAAAATTTTTCGCGGAATGTAAAACAAATTCGGATCACAGAATGGCTATGGCTCTTTCAATTTTTGGAGCGGCGGCGGAAGGTGTTTTGATTGATGATGAAGACTGCGTGAAAATTTCTTACCCGAATTTTTTTAAATTTTTCGATGAGTAAAAAAATCTTATTTGATTAAATTTTGTTTGGAAGTGAAATTTTGAAAGATTTATTGGACGTTCACACTCACACAACGGCATCTGGTCATGCATACAGCACAATAAAAGAAAATATTTCAGCGGCAAAAAATGCAGGACTTGAACTTGTCGGAATTTCAGATCATGCACCGTACATGCCGGGGAGTTGTCATGATTTTTATTTTTATAATTTCCCTGCAATTCCTCGCGATGCTTTTGAAATCCAACTGGTTATGGGTGCGGAATTAAACATTATTGATTATTCAGGGAGTACCGATTTGCCCGAAAGATACTTAAAGCAACTTGATTATGCTATTGCAAGTTTGCACAATCCTTGTATAGATCATGGGACGGTTGCAGAAAATACTTCGGCACTTCTCGGAGTTATGAGAAATCCTCATGTAGTTATCATCGGTCACCCTGATAATCCTCAATATCCCATTGACTTTGATAAAGTTGCCCAAGCCGCAAAAGAAAATCATGTACTTTTGGAAATTAACAACAGTTCTTATAAATCTTCCGGCTATCGTGCAGGCTCCCGCGAAAATGCCAAAATTATGCTCGACGCTTGCAAAAAATACGGTACGGCGGTTATAATGGGTAGCGACGCTCATATTTTTTGTGACGTGGGCAATCATAATTTTTCGCAGGAAGTTATCAAGGAAAATAATTTTCCCGAAGAACTTGTTGTGAATGGTGATCCGAAAAAATTTTTTGAGTATGTAAACTATAGAAAATCGCTGATGCCGTGAAAGGAGAGTTTTTTTTGTTAGTACATGAAGTTATGAACTGCGGACATGATGAAGATATTGCGATATTTGACGAAGGCAGATATTTTACTTACGCACAGGCTAAGGAGTCTATAAAAAAATTTCGCGACAGGCTTTATTCTCTCGGAGTCCGCGAAGGTGACCGCGTAGGAATTTTTTCCAGAAACAGTGCGGAATTTATTTTTACTTATTTTGCAGTGACTTCTCTCGGTGCGATAAATGTTCCGATAAATTTTCAGTTGAGCAATCGTGAAACTGCTTACATTTTGAAAAATGCCGGCGTAAAGCATGTTTTGACTTATGAGCCGCTTACAATCGACGAATTTTTTTCAGACGAAGAAAAAGTTATTCAACATGATATTTCAAAATTCGGAGAAACTGACTGCGAAATTTCCGCTCCCGAACTTCCGAAAGATTTTGATGAAAATTCTCCCTGCGTAATAATTTATACTTCAGGGACTACGGGAAATCCGAAAGGTGCGGTACTTTCTCACAAAAATTTAATTCACAATACAAAACAGTGCGAAGTTTTTAAATGTACTCGCGAATGTAAAGTTCTCTGCGTTCTTCCGATGTATCATTGTTTTGAATGGACTTGTGCAGTTTTAAATACTTTTTATCGCGGAGCTGAAGCCCATGTCATGAGAGTTTTCAAGCCGAAAGACATGATTGACTTGGTACGCGAAAATAAAATTACAGACCTGATAATTGTTCCGTCGATTTTCAAATTGATAACTGCCATTGCAAAGCCCGAAGATTTTAAAACTGTTCGTTTTGCAATGAGCGGCGGGACAATTCTGCCTGAACAGATGTCAAAAAGTTTCAAAGAAAAATTTGGTTTGTCTATTCATGACGGCTACGGACTTTCCGAAACTTCCCCCGCAGTTTTTCTTACGACATATGGAGAGGCTCGAATTGGTTCTGTCGGTAAAAAACTTGACGGCGAAGAAGTCAGACTTGTTGACGAAAACGGAAATGATGTTCCTGTCGGAGAGCCGGGCGAAGTTTTGGTACGCGGCGGAAATGTCATGCTTGAATATTGGAAAAATCCCAAAGCTACTGCAGAAACTATCGACAAAGACGGTTGGTTGCATACTGGCGACGTTGCAAGAGTTGACGCTGACGGATATTACTACATAGTCAACCGAATTAAAGAAATGATTATCAGCATGGGCGAAAATATTTATCCCCGCGAAGTTGAAGAGGTTATTTATCAGTTCAAAGGAATTTCTGACGCGGCTGTTGTCGGCGTGGAAGATAAATTGCGTGGACAAGTCGGAGCATGTTTTTATACAGTCGTTGACGGCGAAACAGTTAAACCGAATGAGTTGAAAAAATTCCTGCAAAAAAATCTTGCACTCTATAAAATTCCGCGTGAATTTCATGAGATAAAAGAAATGCCCAGAACTTCAACAGGAAAAATTTCTAAAAAACAAATTCTCGAAGATTACAAACAGGGCAAGTTATAGAAAATTCTTCACAAAAAGAAATCTCCGAATTAAAAAAATTTTTTCGGGGATTTTTTTCATAAAAAATTTTTTACCACTTCCGATTTTTTCTGCGGAATTTTAACCCTGCGGGAACAATCAGCAGGGCAAAAATTTCAATTCGTCCTACTATCAAAATTATCATGCATAAAATTTTTCCTGCATAAGGTAATTTCAAAAAATCTGACGGATTGCAAAGACCCGGCAAAATTCCCGTATTTGTTAAACAAGCCGCACTCATTCCGACCGCATTAGAAAAATTTAATCCCGTACAGCTTAGAGCCGTCGCACAGATAAATAAACTTATTACGCACAAAAAGAAAAATGCCAAAATTCTGCCGACGATTTTTTTCGGTACGGTTATTTTATTTACGCGAATAGTTGAAACCATATTCGGGTGCATGGTTTTTGTAACTTCAGACGACAAAACTTTTGCCAAAACTATAACACGCATCATTTTCAGTCCGCCTGTTGCCGAACCCATACAGCCTCCAAAAATCGCCATCAAAAAAATTAAAAATATTTCAAAGTCATGAGCCTGTTCAAGATTACCCAAATTTATTCCCGTCGTACTCATGAAAGAAACTAAATGAAAAAGTGCGTGATGAAAAGCCTCATTTCCGTCCTCAAAAAGTCCGCGATGAAAAGCACTGAGAAAAATTAAACTTACTCCGAAAAAAATTATAAGTACAACAGCTTTGACTTCAGAATTTCCAAAAAATTCTTTTACTGTGTCGAAAATATTTTGTTTCAAACGTTTTACAAAATAAACTGCACGGCGGAAAACATTTTCTCGTGCGTGAGAAATCGGCGGCGGAAGTTTATGAATCAGCCGATAAACAAATAAAAAATTTCCGCATGCCATCAACATTGTAAAAATTGCAACGTATTCCGCGTAAAAATTTTCGCGTGCAGGAAAAAAATCTCCTCCGCCCGTTGAAATACATCTCATTGCCGTCAAAATAGAATCCCATGAACCTAATCCAGCCATTTTAAAAAGTATGACGCTCAACAAAGTCAGAAAAGAATAAACTTTTAAAATTTTTTTCGACATTTCAAGCATTTGACCGAAAAGCGGACTGAAATTTTGCCCGCTCTGAAGGCTCAAACTTATTCCGAAACAGCCGCCGACTTCAGGCATAATCGTCACCAACAAAACCAAAAATATCAGCGAGCCGAACCACATTAAAACACTTTGCCACAATCTGAAAACATATGGAGCAGTACCGGGCAAAAGTGAAACTCCCGCCGAAGTTAAATTTGAAACTGTATCAAGTAATGCGTCAATCGGCAAAAGTAATTTCAAATACAAAAATGGCATCATTCCGAAAATTGCCAGCAAAGGATACATTAAAAGCATGGCAAATGCAGAATCGACTACAGGAAGTCTTCGCCTGTGATTTCTTCCGAGATACGCAAAAAGTATTCCGACTGCTCCCGCTGAAATAGCAGGAACTAAAAAATATATTGTCGTCAAAAAATCTTTCGCGAAAAAAATTGAATAGACTATCGGAAGAAAAAAAGTTATAGAAAAAGCCGAAAGAGCGTTTCCGAGCAAATGAAAAATAATTTTTTTATCCATGAAAATTTTTCCTCTGAAAATTTATTGATTGTAAAAAATGATAGCACAAAGCAAAAAAATTTTGAATATCTGCATTGCTCAAAACTTTCATAAATCTAAAAAATTTCTTTGAAGGAATTAACGAACAGGAAATGAATTTATAACGCAGATTTTTAACGGGGAGAGATTTACAGAAAATGATTGATGTTCAAAATCAAATTGACGATAGAGGAATAAAAATTCAGCGGACGGGAATTTCAGGCGTTTATCTTCCGCTGATAATTTTAAATCAAAATGTTTTGGCAAAAATAAAATTTACCGTCGCACTCAATAAAAATACTCGCGGAACTCATATGAGCAGACTTGCAGAAATTTTGACGGATTATGTAAATATTTCGCTGAAAATTTCTGACGTGGAAAAAATTCTTCGCGATGCAATAGAAAAACTTGAAACAAATTTTTCTGCCGTCGAAATTGCTTTTAAATTTTTCGTGAAAAAAATTGCACCTGTTTCCGAGCGTGAATCACTTTTGGATATTGACTGCAAATTTGTCGGCGAACTTTCAAAAAATTCTTCAATGAAATTTATTTTAAATCTTGCAGTTCCGTTCACTTCGCTTTGTCCGTGCAGTAAAGAAATTTCAGATTTTGGAGCTCATAATCAGAGATCCGTCTGCCGCGTTCAATTAGAATTTTCTGATACGGAAAAACTTGACGAAATAAATATTTTCGAGATTGTAGATTTGATTGAGTCGCAGGGTTCAAGTAAAATTTTTCCGATTTTAAAACGCGAGGACGAAAAATTTGTAACTGAAACGGCTTATAAAAATCCGAAATTTGTTGAAGATATTCTGCGGGATATTGTTTTGGCTCTGCGGGAAATAAAAAATTTGTCGGCGTTTGAAGTAGAGTGCGAAAATTTTGAGTCGATTCACAATCACAGTGCATTTGCTTTTCAGAAAGAAAATTTTGAAAAATAAAACTTGAATCAATCTGTTGAACTTGATACAATTCATTTTGTAAAAATATTTTTTTGGGGAGGAATTTTTCATGCCGATGGTACAGTCAGGCGGGGCATCAGGCTCCGAAGTCATGAAACAGACAAAATTTAAAGCGTTGGTTCAAAATACCGACCGTTATCTTGCAGGACGTTCCGGCAGCGTTTTTATGTTCGGCGGAGCAAATGCAAAGTACAAAACTTATTTCGTCCCGCAGTTCAAGCGTTATAACTCCGATTCGTTTATTGCAGTTATGGAAAGCACTTTCAATCCCGGAAAATCCGGCCCGCTTGAAACAATCGACGAGCAGGGACTCATTCAGGTTTACCGCGACACCAAAAACAAACCCGGCGAAAAAAATTTCAACGAGTTTTACCGCTTGATTTTCTGGCTTTTGTTCAGTGCGTCAATCGATGACGAAATTTACAACAACGAACTTTCAAACATCGTTGACCTTGCGTACTGCTTGGGCTTTGACGAGGCTTTAATGCGTGATTGGTGCAGAGCAGTAGTCTTTATTGTCAGCGGCGGTCAGCTTGATGAAAGAAGTCCTCTGCAGTTTGAAACGGCGGCGGCAACTTCTTTCTTCCTCCACAAAAAATGAGGTGAGCTTATGGCAAAAAATGTTTCTGTAATTCTTGACGCGGCGAAAATAAAAACAAACAGTCGCAAAGCTCCCACACCGTACAAGCCTTTCAAATATCTTGACAACCGAATTACTTTTGAGGAAAGAGCCAAAACAAAAAAAATTTTTGAGGCGGTACAGTCCGAACTCGGACAAACTATTTTTGACGTAAATATTTATACCGCGAATTTAACAAAAATTGCCGCTCCTGTTATCGGTGCGATTGTTTTTGACGTGGACGCAGGCACAAAAGGCATGATTCAGGTAGTTGATAATTCGGGTATCCGCTACGGAATCGAGAAATTTTTCAATTCTGTTTTTCAGTAAAATTTCGACATAACAAAGGATTTATTTTCAGATTGCCGAATAGTAGCGAAAACATATTTGAAATGTTGAAGGGGGATGTAGTTTATGGCAACATTCAACATCAGAGGAAAAAATATCGAAATTACTCCGAATCTCCGCGAGTACGTTGAAAAACGCGTTGGAAAAATCACGAAGTATTTTGATAAAGTCGATGAAATTTCTGTACTTCTTGAAGTCGAAAAAGAATCTCAGGTCGTCGAAGTTACCGCAAATATTTATGGCGGTCTTGTTCTTCGCGGCGAAGAGTCAACCGGCGACATGTACACTTCCATTGATTTGGTTGTAGAAAAACTTGAACGCCAGATTCACAAACAGAAAACTAAACTTGAACGCCGTTTCCGTGAAGGCGGTTTTAAAGGCGAAATGATTGAAGAACAGAAACTCCGTGCAGAACGCGAGGAAGAAAACGAGAACGCGGCAGAATATCCCGTTGTAAAGACAAAACGTTTTGTCGTGAAACCTATGGACGTTCAAGAAGCTATCATGCAGATGAATTTGATTAACCATAATTTCTTTGTTTTCCGCGACGCTCAAACTGATGAATTTTGCGTAGTTTACAAGAGAAAAGACGGAGCATACGGCTTGATTGAATCCGGAAATTAAAATTTTTATGTCGAACTTTTTGGGGCTGATTTTTTTCAGCTCTTTTTTTATTTTGTGAGTTCTATAAAAACTTCTTCAAGCGATCTGCCTGCACATAAATTTTTTATTGTGTTCAGTGCGGTTAATTTTCCGCAATTTAAAACCGCCGCCCTGTCGCATAAAAATTCTGCCTCTTCTATATAATGAGTCGTCAAAACTATGGTAATTCCCTGCGATTTTAAATTTTGAATCAATTCCCAAATTTTTCTGCGGACTTGCGGATCAAGTGCAACTGTCGGTTCGTCTAAAAATAAAATTTTCGGGCTGTGAATGAGTGCACGGACTATTAAAAGCCGTCTTTTCATTCCTCCCGATAAATTTTTTATGAAAGAATTTTTTACAGACTCCAAGCCGACAAAATTTAAAAGTTCGGCGATTTTTTTTTCTCGTTCCAATTTTTCCATGTGATGAAGTCTGGCATGAAGTTCCAAATTTTCTCCAACCGTCAAATCTTGATCAAAATTTAAATGTTGCGGCACAATTCCCATGAGATTTTTTATTTCAAGGGCGTTTTCTGTCTGAAGTTTTCCCTCAAAAAAAATTTTCCCTGCAGTCGGTTTTGTCTGCAAGGTTATCATTTTTATAGTTGTAGTTTTTCCCGCTCCGTTTTTTCCGAGAAGTCCGAAAACTTCCCCGCGAAAAATTTCAAAACTCAAATCATTTACCGCAGTAAAATCTCCGAATTTTTTTGTAACGTTTTCCAATTTTATCATAATTTTTTACGCCAAGAAAAATTTCCACATTCCCTCAACAACCGGCATAAAAGGTTCAGTCATTCCCACAAAAATTGAGCCGAAACTAAAACCTTTTTCGACAGTATCTTTTGCAGAGAGCGGGACGCTTGCAACCTTATCCCCGTCATATTCCAAAATTGCCTTGCCGATAACGTCGCCTTCTTTAACTTCAGCCTCAACAATTTTCGGAAGTTCATAGGAAATTTTCAAAAGTTTTTCGTCCTCACCGTCCAGCAGAGGAAAATTTAAATCTGCCTCCGCTCCGACATGTACCGCACCTTTTCTTCCGTCACGGATATATACAACTTGTTCAATATTTTTTTTGTCACTGCGGTGAATCTTTTTTATCTGTGAAAATCCGTAATCAAGAAGAGCCTTAGCATCAATAAATCTTGTTTCCATATTGTCGGAATGCATGACAACCGCAATCAGTTCAACATCTCCGCGTTTTGCACTTGCAGTCATACAACCGCCCGCAGATAAAGTATAGCCGGTTTTTATTCCGTTAGTTCCCTCATACTTGTTTAAAAGTTCGTTGGTGTTCATTGCTTCGATTTTCTGATCTTTCGGAGAAATCCAATGAATTGTTGCGTATTCCGTGCCGACAATATCTCTAAATTCTTTGTACTTCATGCAGTACGCGGCAATTTTCGCCATATCTCGTGCAGTTGATAAATGTTCGGGGTGCGGAAGTCCGTTAGGATTTGCGAAGTGAGTATCTTTACAGCCGATTTCAGAAAGTTTTACATTCATCATTTCCACAAAATTTGGAACAGTTCCGCCGACAGCCTCAGCTGTTGCAACTGCTCCGCCGTTATCTGAAACCAACATCATTCCGAGCAAAAGTTCATGTGCAGAAATAATATCTCCTTCCGCCAAATGCAAATCGGAATATTCTACAGCCGCCGCCTCACGAGAAATTTTTACTTCAGTAGACGGCGACAAATATTCTATTCCTAAAGCACAAGTCAACATTTTTGTCATGCTTGCGGGCGGATAAATTTTATCTGCGTTCAATTCGTAGACAACTCTGCCAGTCGAAGACTCAATTACAATCGCCGAATCAGAATATAAAACGGGAGGTTTTGCGGCATGAGCCGTGCAGGTAAAAAATATTACGGCACAAAAAAACATTCTCACAAAAAAATTTTTCAAATTGAACATTCTCCTTAAAACCTTTTTCAGAGATTTTATAAAAAAAAATTTTCCGCGTCAAATTTATTGAGCGGAAAAAGCTGTATTCACAGCTTCAGGAAACAGGATTTAGTACAAAGGATTTAGGGAAAAATCTATTTTTCAATTCCATTTTCCTAACGCCTGAAATTTTTCAAAAATTTTTTTATTCATTCTTTAAAGTTACTGTAGCAAGTGCGGCAACTTTGTCTTCGGGTTTTGTTTTCATCAGCGTCACGCCTTGAGTATTTCTGCTGATAACTGAAATATCTGCAACGTTCGTTCTGATAACAATTCCGTCAGTCGTAATCAGCATGAGTTCCTGATCCGGACGAACAACTTTTATTCCTACAACATCGCCGGTTTTTTCAGTAACTTTCATGGTGATTAAGCCTTTACCGTTTCTGGACTGCGGACGGTATTCTTCAGTTGATGTGCGTTTTCCGTAACCTTCCGAACTGACAACCAAAACTTCAGAATCTTTTCTGAGTTTATCCATGCCGACAACAAAGTCACCTTTTTGAAGTTTTATTCCGAGAACGCCTTGAGTTGCTCTTCCCATTGAGCGGACTTCTTCCTCATCAAAGACAATCGCCATGCCTTTTGCCGTTCCGAGAATAATATTTCTTTCGCCTTCAGTAAATTTCACGCCGATAAGTTCATCGCCCTTTTTGAGTTTAATGGCAATGATTCCGCGTTTAGGCATTGAAGAAAATTCAGAAAGCTGAGTTTTCTTGACCATGCCTTTTTTCGTCGCCATGAAAAGATAACGTTCGGGATCATATTCTTTAACTTTAACAAGTGCGGTGACAACTTCATTTGAATCCATCGGGATTAAATTGCTGATATGAATTCCTTTAGCCGTTCTGCTTGCTTCTGCAACTTGATAAGCCTTGAGCGGATAGACTTTGCCCTGATTCGTGAAAAATAAAATTGTGTGGTGATTCGTCGTGATTAAAATATGTTCGACAACGTCTTCGGCTTTCGTACTCATTCCCGTTATACCGACTCCGCCGCGTTTTTGATTTTTGTAGGTATTCAAACCGATTCTCTTAACGTAGCCGCCACGAGTCAAAGTAACAACAATATCTTCGTCCTCAATTAAATCTTCGTCCGAAAAATCTGCGGAAGTGTCATCAGCGATAATTTCAGTGCGTCTTTCGTCGCCGAATTTTTCTTTTACTGCAAGAAGTTCAGATTTTATAATTTCGAGAATTTTATTTTCATCGGCAAGAATTTCGTTGAATTTTTCGATGGCAATTTTAATTTCGCCGTATTCGGTTTCAATTTTTTCGCGTTCAAGTCCCGTTAATTTCTGCAGACGTAAATCCAAAATTGCTTGTGCCTGTAAATCACTTAAAGAAAATTTTTCAATGAGTTCCGATTTTGCATTTGTGGCATTTGCACTTTCGCGGACAGTTTTTATAACGGGATCAAGATTTTCAATCGCTTTTGTTAAACCTTCCAGAATGTGAGCTCTTGCCTCAGCTTTTTTCAAATCGTATTGAGTTCTGCGGGTGATAATTTCTTGCTGATGTTTTATATAAAGCTGTAAAACTTCCTTGAGCTTTAAAACTTTCGGTTTGCCGTCAACAAGAGCCAGCATAATAACACCAAAAGTATCTTGCATTTGAGTATGTTTATAAAGCTGATTGAGCATAATTTGCGGGTTAGTGTCGCGGCGAAGTTCCATGACAATTCTCATGCCTTCGCGGTCTGATTCGTCACGCAAATCTGTAATTCCGTCAACAGTTTTTTCACGGACAAGATCTGCAATTTTTTCAATCAGTCTTGCCTTGTTTACTTGATAAGGAAGTTCAGTAACAATAATTCTCGGCTTACCGTTTGGCAAAGTATCAATTTCAGTTTTCGCTCGCATTTTAATTGAGCCGCGTCCAGTTCCGTAAGCGTCGATAATTCCTTCGCGTCCCAAAATTTGTGCGGCGGTCGGGAAGTCCGGACCTTTAATTTTCGCCATAAGTTCTTGAAGGGTTGCGTCAGGCTGGTCGATTAAAAGCAAAGTCGCGTCAATAACTTCGTTCATGTTATGCGGCGGAATATTTGTAGCCATACCGACCGCAATTCCTGAAGTCCCGTTTACTAAAAGCTGGGGAAATTTTGCGGGAAGTACTGACGGTTCATTTAAAGATTCGTCGTAGTTCGGAACAAAATTTACGGTTTCTTTGTCAATATCTTGGAGCATGAGTTCAGAAATTTTTGACATTCTGACTTCAGTGTAACGCATTGCAGCCGCAGGATCTCCGTCAACTGATCCGAAGTTTCCATGACCGTCTGCAAGCTGATAACGCATAGAAAAATCCTGTGCCATTCTGACAATCGCATCATAAACTGAAGTGTCGCCGTGCGGGTGATATTTACCCAAAACTTCACCGACGATACGGGCGGATTTTTTGTAGGGCTTTGTTGAAGTCATTCCCGCTTCTTGCATCGCGTATAAAATTCTGCGGTGAACAGGTTTCAAACCATCGCGAACATCGGGCAAGGCTCTTGCAACTATAACCGACATTGCATAATCTATGTCCGCCGAAATAATACGTCATGGGCATGCGCCCGAAGATCAGCGTGATACCGACTGCATGTACGGCGGACAGAAGAACGGACGCCTCGACCGTACGCACGAGTTCCCGCATGCCGGCGTACCGCAGCAGCGTTTTATAGAGGCGGAACGCCCAGAGAATGAATACGGAAAAGGTCGCGTACGGAAGAATGAACCTGCTGAACGCCTCCCAGTACCGGACCGGATTAATGTTTGCAAAGATGAAATCAAAACGCATCCAGAGCGCGAGAAAATACGCCGCGCATACGGCTATAAAATCATATGCGCCGAGCAGGAGAGCCAGACGGATCCGCTGCTTTCCCGCATGCTTCTGTGTCGTTTGTTTCCCTTTTGTTTTCTCTTGCATGGTCGTTTGTTCTCCCCGCGGCGCAGTTTCGCCGCCTGTTCGGCCGTCTTCAGCGG
>JAFZMV010000026.1 GCA_017553205.1 Selenomonadaceae bacterium
ACTTGGATTTTATGTCGCCATATTGTCCAATCGCCTTTTGTATTTTTCGGGAAGTATGCCTTTACTTTTTGTTCACGTTTTTTCTTAAATGTCGGGCGATTCGCTTTCCCTTCAAAAAAATTTTTAAAAGCTTTTTCTGCATTTATCAACGCCTGTTTTCTCGCCTTTGCTCCACATTCTACTACCCATTCATATTTTTCCCTTAAGACATGATTGATATATTTATCAAACTCATATGCCGTTATAAATATACCGCCGCCGATTTTTTTGTAGAGCTGAAAATTTTCCGCAAGATATTGATTGTACAACCAACGACATATTCCTATTGTTTGGCGGATTTTTAATGCCTGTTGAGGTGTAGGTTCAATCTCTACCTTATAACCTCTCTGCATATTTTTTCGTCCTTTTTATCTACTTTTGTACATAATGGTCTATATTTTAAGCTACTGTTAATAACTCCCGCCCCGCTGTTGTTATAATCCTTCGCCAATGTTATTTTGCGGTTTACGTGACAACAGCACTGTCAATATCTCTCAGAACTTTTTAATCATTGCCCTTAGAGCTACAAGTTAGGATTTACGCCCGTAGGTAACATAGTATATTAGCTCGTAGTTTTTAGATCGTTAGTAAATTTTCTAGAGATCTAACGATCTATTAACTAGCAACTAAACAAAGGCTAGACAATAAGAGCTTTTATAAGCCTCCGCATTTACGCATGTGGTTATTGACCGACATCAATTTTAAAAGTTGTCTCCGATTTTCCAAAAATTTTGCGAGTTTTTCGGAAAATTGATATTTAGTAAAAGTTTCGTTTTCTTAAATAAGGTTTTCGAGTTCTTCAATCCAACGTTTATATTCTTTTAATTTCTTCACGCTTTTAGGCAGTAAGTTCCGATGATCCTTTCGGCATAGTTATCCTCCTAAAAATATACTATACCAATACATTAAGCTATTGGTATTATACTGGGAGTGTCAATAGTTTTGTGTAAGTAAGAAAAAATTAGCGATAGGGCGATCTGACCATTTACGGTAAAATTCTGTTATCATTAGAAAAGGAACCGAGTTTAGTTACTTTGCGAAAAACGGAATTTATATGGCTTACGAACCGCCGAAGGATAAAGCTGTTCCAATAGCCAAAACTATTGACACTCCATTTATTGCATAAACTTTTTTAATTTTTCTTCTTGTTTCTTCTCAAAAAATTCATTCGCTATCCATCTCGGCAAATTCGCTCCTAAAACTATTGATAAAATTATTTGCATTACATCTATTCCTGAAGGAAAAATCGCTAAAAATTGTTCGGAAGTTAATGCTTTCCATTCCATGCACGCAAATAAAAATCTGTAACTCAAAACTCCCGGTATCATCGGCAAAAGCGGCGGCACTATTAAAATTGACGAAACTAAATTTAATTTCTCGCTGATTATGTTTGAAAGATATCCTACTAAAAATGCCGCTATAAATGTTGAATATTCAGGACTCAATCCAATGCTAAAATTAAAAAAACTTCTCGTAAAAACTGTACTCGCTCCCAATATCCCTATTATGTACAAAAATTTTTTCGGCATATTCAGCGGAATTGCAAATCCTATTGAACAAATTGCCGCCGCCAACGCCAATATAAAAATATTCGTGTCTGGAGTTGTGTCAAATAAAATAAATTCTAAAAAATTTGTGTCATCAATTTGAAAAAATATTTCTGCCGATATAATTATTCCGCCTGTCATTGCTAAAATTATTAAAAATGCTCGAAATAATTCAATCATCGCATTTTGAAAAAAATTATTTATCATGTTTATTATCGAATTTATTATCGGAACGCCAGGAATTAAAAATAATGAACAGGCTATCATCGGCATTATTGAATCTCTATGCGAAAAATATGCAACAGTTGTCGCAGTGAACGCCGCTATTTCTATCGCTAAAAATTCATTGACTTTATGATTGAGTAATTTTATTTGACAAAATTTTCCTGCCATCGCTGATATTATCGTGCAAATTATTTCTATAAAATTTCCGCCAAATAAACAGCAAAATCCTCCGCAAGCAATTCCTACCGCAAAAATTATTTGCCAATGTGAATAATTTTTTGGTTTTGAGTTTATATCTCCAAAAATTTTTTTTAATCCGTCCAAAGTAACCGATTCTTTTAAAATCTGCCAAGAAATTTTTGTAATCGAAGAAATTACTTCAAAATCTATAGCCATTTTGTTGCATTTCCTGAATGATACTACAGATTTTTCTCCGTCAAAAACTTCCAAAAAAATAATTTGTTTCGTAATATGCAGACTGATATTTTCCGTCGGGATTTTCATAAACATTGCGATTCTGTTTAAAACGCGAATAATTTTATCATTCGTCGCACCGTTTTCATTTAAAATTTGTCCTGCAGTTAAAATCAATTCCATTTTTTTATCAAGCTCTGTAATTTTTTCCAAAATGTTATCCTCCTCAAAAATTTTTCATATTATAACATAAAAGTAAAATAAAAAAAATCCCAACGTCGTAACGCAGGGACATTTTTATTTTATTAAGAGATTTTTTTTAGCGAATAATTTTAGTTTTGTTTTCAGCGTCAAAATTTTTCCAAAAATCTTCACGAGAAATTTTATTGCCGCTCTTATCGGTGTAAATGTTGGCGTTAATTAAGCCGCCTTTGTCTTCGTAACCAGAATAACCCATTTTGTGCAAAATTTCGCGAACAGGTGCAGAGTGCATTGCATCATCTGAGCTCAAAAGTCCGCGTTTGTACAATTCGTTGCCGTCTCCATAAGTTTCAAGACGATTTCCGCCTGCTACGCCGTCAAGCTCTTCATCGCTCATAATTTCTTCGTCCAAAATTTTTTCTTCCATTTTAATTTCTCCTTTCTTTTTCTACTTATTATACGCGATAACTTCAAAAATGTTAATAGCTTTAAAAAATTTTTTCCTGCAAAATAAAAATCTCAACGACTTTTGCCGCTGAGATTTTTTTTATGAAATTATTCAATTTTCAAAAGTTGCAATGAAAATCCTACAACTTCGCCGACGTGAAAAATTTTTCCGTAAACAGTTATCACTTGACCATTGTTTAATTTAAAAATTTGTTCTCTTGTACTTTGATATTTAGGAAAACATTGAATACTTTCTAATCCAGACTGATTTAAATTTATATAATCTCCGTCAGATTCAATATTTGTGATAGTTGCATTTGTAATTTTAACATATTTTTCGTCAAAATTCTTTTTTGTTCTCGCCGCATTTAATTCAAGCTCATTTAGCAAACTTATTGCAGAAATTTCTATAAAATCGTGATTATTTTTGTCATTGTTTTCAGCATCAATTTTTATTTGCTGTTCAGTAGCTAATTTTTCTTGTTTCTTACGTTCCTTTTCGGCTTCCTCTTCAGCCTCTTTTTGTTCTTCAGCTAATTTTTCCTGCTTTTTACGTTCCTCCTTCTGAATTTTTTCCTGTTCTTTACGTTCTTTTTCTTGAATTTTTTTCTGTTCAGCTTCTTGTTTTTCTTGAGCATAAATTTTCATTGATTCAGCAGGAGTATGAAATCCATTTCCAAGTAAATATAAAATTACGGCAATTACAGAAACTATAACTAAGCCAATCTTGTGGTCATTATATTCTTTCTCTATAGGAAGTTTTGGACTTTTTTCACTGTACTGAAAAAATTCATCACCTTCAGAACGCTTTTTGGAAATTTTTTTTAATTCAAATGCAACAGCTAAAAGCATCAGTAAGCTAATACTAAAACAAAAATTAAAAAATCCTGAAAAAACAAAATTACAAATTGCTCCAAACATAAAATCTCCTCCAAAATTTTTTTAATTAATTCAACACGAAAAAATAAATTCCTGCAAAAAAAAAATCACCACGCTTGAGCGTAGCGAAAAAATAATTTTTTTAAAAATTTTTAGTCGTCATCGTCATCAAAATTAATGCCGCATTCTTTTAAAATTTTTTTAGTCTTATGAGCGATTAACAAATCAATGACTTTTAAAATTGCGTTTATTTTGTTCAAAAAAATTTTTAATATACGCGAGCGATTTTTTGAAACTCAAAATTAGTTAAGAGCAAGTGAACATCATTTAAGCAAGGAATTTTATCTTTATGACGTCAAACTTTCAAGTATACCGCCACTTTTCCCAAAATTTTTGATTTTATCGTATTATAATTTTTGTATTGATTAAATTCAAGAAAAAAATTTTTGTATTGAAAAAATTATTTTGGAGCGAAAAAAAAATTAGTTGTATGCAACTAAATTCAGTATGAAAATTAAAATCAGTTGGAAAATATTATTCTGCGAAAATTTCTCGTAAGCAATCGACATCAGTCAACTTGTCCGCGATCGGCTCACATTTAAAAGATTTTTCGGAAACAATAAGTGCATTAGGAAAATTTTTCCAATCTATGGCATTAATTCCTTTTATTTCGTTATTAAAAAGTTTCAATTCGTCGCCGTGTTCAAATTTTTTGAAAAGCTTTTGAAGAGTTTCAGCAATATCACGATTCAAAACGTTGCCATATATTTGCGCCGCCTTGCGACTTCCCAAAAAAGTTGCTAAAACATCTATAGTACCTGAACCAAGATTTTCAATCAGCGGCTTAACGTTCCAGTAAAGAATATAAACTTTATTTCCGCCTTCTGCTAATTTTTTTGCAAAAAAATAAAGATTCAACGCGCAAAATTGTTCATATATTTTTTCTTTTACTTTTAATATTGGAATTTTCGTCGATTGCTCATCGATATAGGCTTTTACATTTTTTGCGCCGACTGGGTTGATATTATCAATGTAACGAAGAAGTAAATCAAATTCTTTTGACATAAAATCTTCGTATTTTTTATTACCGACGATAGATTTAAAAATTTTTATTTCATTGCTAGGAATGCCGATAATAAATTCAATGCCGGAAGCGGCTCCGTCTCGATAAGCGGCGGCAAAGTCAACGGGAATAAGTTTTCCGTCGCGGGTTGGTGAAGGCGAAAAATTTAGTAAAAGTTTTTGCGACAATTCTTTTAATTTTTCCGTAGAAATTTGCAAAAGTTCTTCCATATTTGTTGTTGAAGTTTCCTGCAAAAGTTTTTTCGCCAAATTTCTGGAAGTTTCTGGAGTTTCATAAGCCGCTAATGGATTTCCGTAAAAAATAAATGCTTTTTGGAAAAGTCCCTTAGCTTTTTCGCATGCCGCAAGGAGACTGATACTAAGAGCCCCTGACTCAAAACCAATTACGGTAATTTTTTCAGGATCTCCGCCAAATTCAGAAATATTTTCTTTAATCCACTTCAACGCGGCAATTTGGTCAAGCAAACCAAGATTTATCGCATCGGGATAATTTTCACCGCCGGGAATTTCGGAAAAATCAATGAAACCTAAAATTCCTAAACGGTAATTAAAAGTTACGCCTACAGTGTCAGGATAAATTTTTGTAAAATTTTCGCCGTGCAATAATGGATCAGCAGAACCGCCGTAAGAAAAATCTCCGTGATGAAAAAAAACGATAACAGGCTTTTTCCGCGCAGTTTTTTTATTTTCGACGCAAATATTTAACGTCAAACAATCTTCGCTTTGTCTGTGATGTTTTAAGACTGAACCTTTGTAATCAACTTGTATTGCTGACGCGCCGAAAGATTTTGCCTCAAAAATATTTTCTGATTCAGGCAAAGGTTCAGGAGCTTTCCAACGAAGTTCACCTACAGGCGGCTTGGCGTATGGAATACCGGCGAAAAAAATTGTATCTTTTTCTTTTTGACCGACAAAGCAACCTGTTTTTGTCTTTACCGCAAGATTTTTATCAAATTCGCCGTGGATTTGTTGATTCTGCTGATTAAATCTATCAATTTCACTTTTTTCAAATTGGTTGTCAACTATAAAACCGTTGCTCCCGTCACCATAAATTTTGCGGATTTTCCAAATTCTATATTTTCGTAGAGCCATGCTGAATGCAAATCCCAAAATTGCCGGAACGACAAGATATGCGTAACCTTCCATAGCATAATCTTCAATGGATATGTCCTTCCACGACATAAAAGCGTATTCAATCGCCGTACAAATGCTGATATACGCTAAAAAAGTCATAATTCTGTTAGCGGTACTGCTTTGCACGGCTTTGCTGAAAACAACAGCAGAAGTTATTTTGTCCAACGCCATTCCGACGATAAGACAAATTACACCGCATTGCCATTCTTCATAGCCGAGAATCTGCGGAATTTTAAATCCCAATCCATAACCTATTCCCGAAATTCCGGCAACAATAAAATCATCAATAGTAATTATTTTTTTCATTTTTTTTAGTGACTTGCTTTGTATGTTGCGATACGTTTTGCCACATTTGCCTTGAGATTGTTGTAGTAGAACTCGTAATCCTCTTCGTGGCGTCCGTAAGGTCCGAAGAATTGAGCGGAAACTTTAGCGAAGTCCTCAGTCATAGGTTCTGGGCTGGCTTTCGTAATGACTGTGCCGCGAGCAAGATTTATCTGCGCGTCCGCTCCAACGTCGCCAATTTCAAGTTTTTGTGTTTTTTCATTAAAAATCAGTGAGCCGAGATTTTCGCTTGCAGGTGCGTATGTTTCGTCGCGTTTCCAGTTCAGCGGGTTAATACTTATTCCATTCGGCAACAGCACGCAGTTTTGAGCGTTTTCTTCAACATTTTTAATGCCTTCAGTGTTCCAGCTGATAATTACGCCAGTATCAGTCTCTCCGGTCGCAAATTTCATGTGCGGATTAGCCTCAAGTTCTTCTTTCGTGACGGCGAAACCGATAACATAAGCCGCAACCATGCGATCATAATAATCGGGGTGTTCTTTGAAGTATTTTTTCAGCACGAGCTTAGCTATTATAGAACCTTGACTGTGACTTGCGAGAATGAACGGACGACCCGCGTTATAATTCTCGAAATAATAATCAAGTGCGGCGGTTATATCCTCGTAAGGTATGCCGGAAATTGCCGCGTCGAGGTTGCCGGTCTTTTTACGGACTTCTCCAAAATATCGCATACTTGCTTGACGATAATACGGCAAAAATACGTTGGTGGCGTCTTCGTAAACGCTTGCCTGTGACATGTAAAGGATTTTAACGCCTTCAAGCATTTCTGCGTTGTCAAGCGCGGCATAATCGGGATCGCCTTCGTTGAAACCAAGATATTCCGTCGGGTAAATGAAAAACGTGTCAACCTCCTTTGTGATTGACGGAATTTGATACCAACATTCTTTCTTAGAATAATTAGGTGTTTTCATAAAAATTTTTCTATCCTTTCTTATGTACAGTTTTTTCCTTTAAATTCGCCAAAAGGCGAGCGGGCATAAAAATTTTTTTAAACGCCGCCCGCTAGCGTAAAAATTCTTCGATATTTATTTTTTTTTATTCTTACAAAAATTTAACACGTAAGCGATAAAAAATTTTTAATCTTCGTAGACATAGCGCAAAGCATTCAAATTTTCCGTATTTAAATCTTTGTGGAGGACACAGCCTTTTGAATTTAATTCCATTGTTTGGCGATTTTCCGCTGAATATTTTTTCCAATGCGGAATAAATTCATTGTCGGGATTGCCAGTCGCCGCAAATGCCGCCCACGACGCTTGAATAACTTTTACAAGTTTTTGATTCGGATTCGGTTCAAGGTACGGAACGTTGAAAGTATACGACAGGTCGAGCGCATGAAATGCTCCCAAATATTCCAGCGGCGGTGAAGGTTGCTGAGTGAACAAATAATAATAAACGTCGTCGAACGCCGATTGATATTCTGCCGCCAATTCTTGTCCGACTCGCCAATCAAGCTGCGTTACAAAGTCTCCGTAAGTGTCTTCGGTATCGGGACGATTTTTAAGCCATTTTTTATAAATTTCTTCGTTATTATATTTCGTTTCTCGTGAAAAAATCGGCGAAATATCTTGCGGGTCTTTGCGCATAAGTTCAAACAAATTTTCGTTAGCAAGCAGAAAAGCTCGCCATTCATCTGAAGTCGTACCAGTCAAAATTTTTATTCCGCGTGCCGCGCCGTCTTTTAACGCTTTGAAAGGATTTTTCGGCAAAAATTTCCCGTCGCATGTCGGATAAAAATCCGCAACGTTCATTTCACGAGTTGAAATAAATTCTGCGTAAAATTTTTGAAGTTCGACGGCAGATTTTTTCATAAGATCGCCAACTGTTTTTGCGCCGCAAAATTCCATAAAATTTTTCGCAACTTTAGTTGAATCTTCAGGCGTTCTATAAAAACCTACTGCACCTGACTGCGGAATTACTTTTTGGAACAAATTTTTTTCTTTTGGAGCGATTGTAAGGAAAAAAGTTGACATTGAGCCGGCACTTTCGCCAAAAACTGTAATATTTTCAGGATTTCCTCCAAATTCCGCAATATTTTCGTGAATCCATTTCAACGCCGCAATTTGATCTTTTATTCCCAAATATCCGCTGTCTTCAAAATTTTTATCAATTTCAGCAAAATTCATGAAACCGAAAACGTTCAAGCGATAGTTAATCGTTACAAAAATTATGTCGTTAGACAACATAAAATCAGTTTTTGTGTAAATCGGTTCATTTCCACTTCCGCAGACAAAACCTCCGCCGTAAATCCAAACCATTACAGGCAAATTATTTTTTTCGCTTTTTTTCCAAATATTAAGCGTCAAACAATCTTCACTTTGAATATTTTGGCTCTCAAGCATATCAGCCAGATTACCGAGTTTCATCGACGACTGCATAGGGTCGTTTCCAAATTTTTTTGCGTCAAAAGTTTTATCGGACGCTTTCAAAGGTTGAGGAGCTTGCCAACGCAAATTTCCAACGGGCGATTGCGCAAAAGGAATGCCCAACCAAGTTTTTACGCCTTTTTCGTCAACAAATCCGTTGAACGTTCCGTAACGTGTTTTTACTGTAGTAGTCATTAAATTTTCCTTTCAATTTAAATTTTTTTTTTAATTTTCGTAGACATAACGCAAAGCGTTCAAAGCTTCCGTGTTTAAATCTTTGTGGCAAACACAGCCTTTTGAGTTAAATTCCATAGTGTAGCGATTATTTGCAGAATATTTTTCCCAATGCGGAATAAATTCATTGTCGGGACTGCCAGTCGCCGCAAAATTTGTCCACGCCGCTTGCATTTGTTTTACAAGTTTTTGATTCGGAATAAACGAAATTTCCTCAAAAGTTTTACCAAATACGAATGGAACTTCCAACGAATGACACGCGCCTAATTCTTTCCGATTAGAAATTTCAGTGAAAAGATAATAATAAACGTCTTCAAATTTCGATTGATTTTCTGCATCCAATTCTTGACCAACGCGCCAATCCAACTGATTTATAAATTCCATATAATTTTCGTCAGTATCCGGGCGATTTTTCAGCCAATCTTTATAAACTTCCTTGCTTGTGCGTGAAGTGCGCGATTTATATCTGCTCATTATAAGCGAAATTTTATCGTGAGTTTCGTAGAAATTTTTGAAATAATTTTCATCATACAGCAACCAATAGCCCCATTCGTAGGAATTAATGCCGGTTAAAAATTTAATTCCACGTGCATCGCCGTTTTTCATCGCAGTGAAAGGATCACTCGGCAAAAATTTTCCGTCACAATACGGAATATAATCCGAATGAGCAGTTTTAATGCGCATATTGAAGAGTTTTATATAAATTTCTCTAAGTTCAGCGGAAGACTTTTTCATTAAATCGCTCATATTTTTTGCGCCGCTAAGGTTCATAAAATCTTCTAAAAGATTTTCAGCATGTTTTAAATCATGAACAAAGCGTGAAGGTCCCGACTGCGGAATTGCTTTTTGGAACAAACCTTTTGCGGCAGGCGTGACTGAAAGTAACATACATGAAATTGAGCCCGCACTTTCGCCAAAAATTGTAATATTTTCAGGATTTCCTCCAAATTCCGCAATATTTTCTTTTACCCACTTCAACGCCGCAATTTGGTCGTTTATGCCGAGATGACTGCTGTCCTCAAAATTTTTATCAATCGCGCCGAAATTCATAAATCCGAAAATGTTCAAACGATAGTTAAAACTGACAACAATTACATCATTCGACGACGCAAGATTAGCTCCGTTATAAAGCGGATCAAATGAGCCGCCGTGCATAAAACTTCCGCCGTGAATCCACACCATAACGGGCAAATTATTTTTTTCGCTTTTTTTCCAAATATTGAGCGTCAAACAATCTTCGCTCTGCTGATTTTGCGATGCTTTTTCAATCGCGTCGTCCTCTTGAATAGCAGATGCGCCAAATTTTTTTGCGTCAAAAGTTTTGTCGGACGGTTGCAAAGGTTGCGTAGCTTGCCAACGCAAATTTCCAACGGGCGGTTGTGCGTAAGGAATGCCCAACCAAGTTTTTACGCCTTTTTCGTCTACAAAGCCGTCGAACGTGCCGTAACGTGTTTTTACTGTAGTCATAATATCTACCCTTTCCATAATTTTTTTATGATTTTATAGCAAATCCATTACAGCGTATCATTTTTTATTTTTTCAATCAATGGGGGTTCCAATCTGTCACACTACTTGACAAAGCAATTTTTTTCGCTCTAAATAATTTAATCAATACAAAAATTATTTTATCGAATTTAATCAATACAAAAATTATAATACGATAAAATCAAAAATTTTGGGAAAAGTGGCGGTATACTTGAAAGTTTGACGTCCTAAAGCTAAAATTCCTAGCTTAAACTATGTTCACTTGCGCTTGACTAATTTTGAGTTTCAAAAAATCGCTCGCGTCAATAAAAAAATTTTAAAAGAACTCGGCATTAATTTCGATGACGATGACGACTAAAAATTATTTAAAAAATTTTTTTCTCGGCTATCGTCGAGATTTTTTTTCTTGCAGGAAAATAAATTTTTTAGTAGAAATGAATAAAAAATATTTGGAGGTGTAAAAATGGCTTCTATAAGAAATGAAACTTATCAGCTTATTGAAAAAATTCCTGATGATTATATTTATTGGCTGAATGAGTTGATTAAAAAATTTATTGCTGATAAAGAAATTGATAACGAAGATGAAAAATTGGCGCGTTGGCAAGCTGACCCTGATAAATATGAAAATGAAATTAACGAATTTATAACAGGTGGTATTAAGGCATCAAGGTACGAAAAAAAATGCGAATCTTAATTGATACTAATATTTTAATTTCAGGATTATTTTTTGGCGGTATTCCTAAAAAACTTTTATTTGAACTTGATGAAAATTTTAATATTTGCGTTAATGATGAAATAATTTCTGAATATAACGAACAAATTGACAAAAAAGTTTCTAAACCAAAATATAAATTAGATGTGGAATTAAAAGAAAAATTTTTTAACAATCTGCATAATTTTGAGATAAAATCTGATTTGAAAATTTGTAGAGATCCTGATGATGATAAATTTATAAATTGTGCGATAGATGCGAAGGCAATTTATATAGTCAGTGGAGATAATGATTTATTGACGATAAAAAATTTTGCAGGAATTGAAATAGTAACTGCGAGAGAATTTTATGATAAATATTTAAAATAAAAATTTTATTAGCCTTCGGGCTATTTTTTTTGCAAAATAAAAAAACTCCATATAGGAGTTAAAAAAATTTTTTGTTTTATACGATTATTGGTCTAAATCAAGTTCGGCGTACAATTTTTTGATTTCATCGTCTGTATAATGAATTTTTTCATATTTGTCAGAGAAAATAACTTTTATGCTCGCCAATCGTCCTGCAAGCCGCTTTTCCTTACGAAGTTCATGTCCTGTGATAAAAATATTTTCAAACATTCTATCAGCAAAAAACCAAAAAAGTACCGTAAATATTTCAGTTGGTATATCTTCAAAAAAATCTGTCAACCACAAAAGAAGTCCTGAAGAAATTGAGCCGACCAGCATAAATATTAAAAATTTAAATTCTCTCTCTTGTTCTTTTTCAACCTGTCCGAGTTTGTACATAGCCTGATCACGAATATTTTCTGCAATAATGTCTTTTTCATCTTCAGTTAAACAATCGCCAATAATATTTAAAACAATAGGATATTCATCAGGAATTGGTTCAGCGGAATCTCTAATGTACTCGACAAAATCCAAATTCAAACTTTCTTGATCTTTTGCGCTGTACGTACTGATTATATCGTTGTAATTTGAAATACAACAATGAATCGTCGCAATTCCGTTTTCGATATAATCACGTTCGATTCTTGAATCAATTCGACTTTTTTTCTGTTCAAACAATCTGATAAAATTGCGTTTTTTTCTCATTCTAGCTTTTTTCCTATTTTAAACAGAAATTTTAAGCTTTATAAACTTCTTCGCCGTCAATGATTGTTGCGATAATATTTGCTTTTCCAACTTTTTCAATGTCATCGTGAAGGAAATCGCAATCAAAAACTGTCATATTTGCAATTTTTCCAAATTCGATTGAACCTAAGCGATTTTCTTGCCGCCACTGACGAGCAACGTTAATTGTCATAGCCTTCAAAGATTGTTCGCGAGTGATTTTTTCAGTAATATAACGCGGCTCAGTGTTGAAAAGTTCTTTAGGATACATACGTTTTTCCGCCGTGTAAATACTAAGTTTAATGTCCATCATCGGCGAAACGGGATAATCAGAATGGAAAACAACATTTGCGCCTGCGTCGTAGAAAGATTTTATCGGGTAAGCTTTATCTGCTAATTCTTTGCCGACGTAAGCAGCTTCCTTTTCATAAACATTTTCTTCTTTAGGAGACCAAAGTGGAGCGACTGCAGGAACAGTTCCTGTTTTGCCCATACGTTTAATATCTTCGTCCGTAACAAATTGCAAATGCGCCATAATGTTGCGCTGATCCATATCGCCGGTGATTTTTTCTGCGTCCTCAATGCAATTCAACATAAAATGAGTTGCGCCGTTACCGATTGAGTGAGCGTGAACTGAAAGCCCTTCAACATCTGCAGACGTAATAAGTTCAACAAGTTTGTCGTGGTCGTTGAAAATTTCTGAACCGTGATAACCCGGCTGATCTGCATAATCTTCAAGTTGCCAACCTGTGTGCGCTTCAATAACTCCGTCAAGGAAAATTTTTACGCCGATAATTTTAAAATATTCGTTGCTATATTTTGCGCGTTTTTCTGCAACGGTTGCAATTTCAGCCTTCGGAGATTCGGGATTTTTTGGTAACAGCAAGTAGCCGTAAGTTCGCAGTTTAAGTTTGCCTTCCTTTTCAAGTTCATAATAAGCTTTTAAAGTCAACGGCGAATTAAGTTCAACTCCTGCATCAGCGACTGCTGTATATCCGTTTTTAATCGCAATATCTTGCCATGCAAGCAAAAAGTTTTTCGCGTCCTCAAATGTATTTGGAAGTTTCGGCAGAATTTCCATTACAGGCAATTCACAAACATAACCGTCAGGCTCGCCATTTTTATCAACGTGAACCATATCAGTTCCATATTTTTTTGCGTACGCTTTGTCAACGCCGAAAAATTCCATAGCTTTTGTGTTAAGCAGAATTGAATGTCCGCCGCCTGTTTGCATAAGCAAAGGCTTTTCCGCGCAGATTTCGTCCAAATACGTTTTTGTAATGTATTCGTCAGTTTCAGTCCAACCTGCCGCCATATAAACTTCACTATGAGGATTTTTAGCGATAAATTCTTTGATAACTTCGCGGTATTTTTCGTAGTCAGTCGGGACAATATCTTTGAGGTCAGCCTGTCCAACTGCGCGGACACCTGCCAAATACCCGTGACAATGTGCTTCAAGAAAACCGGGATAAATAAAATTTTCGCCGTAATCCAAAATTTTTGCGTCGTCACCGGCAATTTTTTTAGCGTTGTCCGCATCGCCGATATATGCAAAAATTCCGTCCTTAACCAACGCCGCTTTTGCAAACGGTTTTTTCTCGTCCATTGTTATAAAATTTCCGAGAATTATTGTTTTTTTCATAAAACAACTTCCTTTCTTTATTTTAATTTAAATTGAAAAAAGTTTTTTTCCTTCGTAAAAATTATTTTGAAATGTAAACCCATTCGCCGTCAATCATTGTGCGCAAAACTTTTGCGTCGGAAATTTTTTCAGATTCACAAGCTGTAATATCTTCGTCAAGTACAACAATATCAGCTTTTTTGCCAACTGTAATACTTCCGAGCGTATCTTCGCATTTAAATTGATACGCGCCGTTAAAAGTTGCGGCTTTTATCATTTGTTCAACAGTGACACGTTCAGAAGGATTTAACACAGTTTCAGGTTGATTGGGAATTTGACGAATTACGGCTGTTTGTATTCCTGTCGTAGGTCTGATGTCTATCGTTACAGGATAATCTGTCGCTTGCGTTACGATAATTTTTTTATCAAAAAAACTTTTCAGCGGATACTGTTTTTCTGCGCGATTTTTTCCCAAAAACGGTACAGATAATTTTTCATGATAATCCGGAATTTTTACAAACCAATATGGATTAGCTACCGCTACAACTCCTAATTTTGCCATTCTGTAAATATCACTTGGCAAAACAATTTGCAAGTGAGTTAATGCCGCGCGATTAGACTGATTAGTTTTTGCTTTTTCCATTGCATTTAACGCAACATTTATTGCGCCGTCTCCGATTGTGTGAATATGAATTGTAATTCCGATTTCATTTGCTTTTTTTATCGTTTCAGTCAAAGTTTCCAAATCAAAACGTAACAATCCATAATCATTTTTGCTGTCGCTGTACGGTTCGAGAAGATACGCTGTTCTGCTCTCAATAACTCCGTCAAGCAAAATTTTTATATTATCAACAGAAAATTTTTTTCCATTATATTTTTTCTGAAGTTCAATCGCGTGTTCAACATCTTTTACAGGATTTTTATCAACAAAAACTTGATAGCCGCCGTGCACGCGAAGTTTTAATTTTCCTTCAACATCAAGCTGATGATAAGCCTCCATTACATTTTCCCAACCGTAATCATAATTTACCATTGGATCAAAAGTCGCAGTCACGCCGTTTGAAAGAAAAACTTCTTGATACGCCAAAAGTGCCTTCTTGTACTCGTCAACCGTAAAATGGTACAACAAATCATTAAAATAAATGCTCGTTCCTTCGCGGAAACAACCTGTAGGATTTCCTTCAGAATCTCGAACAATTACTCCGTCTTCAATGTCCGTAGTATTTTTTGTGATATTTTTTAATTTCATCGCGGCAGAATTTAACCAAAAAGAATGATGACCGCAGTCAATCATTGCAATAGGTTTGTCCGTTAAATCGTCAATCATCGCCGCTGTAGGTCCGTTTACTCCAAAAGTTGCATCATTCCAGCCAATTCCTTGAATTTTTTCCATTTCAGGATTTTCCGCAATAAATTTTTTCAACTTTTCGCGAATTTCTTCAAGATTTTTGCAGTCGTTTAAAGGACACATCAGCAACATTTTTGAGCCGCCGAGATTTCCATGCGCGTGCGCGTCAACAAATCCTGGCAAAATCATTCCGCCGTTAAAATTTTCTTCCTTCGTGCCTTCTCCGATAAAATTTTTTACTCCGTCAACTTCGCCGACATAAGTAAAAATTCCGTCGGTAATTGCAACTGCTTGAGCTTTAGGATTTTTTTCATCAACGGTGTAAAAATTTCCATAGATAACTTTATCTGCAAACTTTTTCATCTGCATTCCTCCCAAAAATAAATTGCTTGTATTATCTCATTTTTATTTTTTCAATCAATGGGGGTTCCAATCTGTCACACTACTTGACAAACAAATTATTTTCGTTTATGTTTTTTTGTTAAACTACAGAAAAAACAGAAATGAGAAAAAAAATGCAGATATTATTTGCCGAAAACTTGAAAAAATTTCGTATTGCCAAAGGACTTTCGCAAAAAGAATTGGCAGAAAAAATTTTTGTAACGCGTTCAACTGTTGCACGCTGGGAAAGTGGCAATCGTTTGCCTGATGCAATGATGATTTCAAGATTATCGAAATGTCTCGACACTGACGTTAATACGCTGATTTATGCAGCATTGGAAAGCGATGAATCACCGAATATCATAATGGTTGACGACAGAAAAATTTTTTTATCGGGAGCATTGCCAATTTTGGAAGAAGTTATGCCCAACGCAATAATTACAGGATTTATCAGACCTTCTGAAGCAATCGAATATGCGAAAACAAATTTAATTGCTTTGGCTTTTTTGGATATAGAAATGGGAAAAACAAATGGATTTGAACTTTGCCAAAAATTACTTACAATTAATCCGAGAACAAATGTTGTATATTTGACTGCGTATATTGAATATGCTTTTGACGCGTGGAGTACAGGAGCGAGCGGTTTTACACTTAAACCGATTACGGTGGAAGGCGTTCGAGAGCAATTAAAAAATCTTCGATATCCTTTTAATTTTGGAGGTGTTCAGGATTAGTTTAGAAAATTTTTATTTTTTTGTATGCGGCGCAGTAATTGTCTTATCAATTTTGGTACTTTGTGTGTCATCTCTCGTGCCCGAAATGAATCAATGGAACAAAAAATTTTTCGTAACACTTTTTGCAATTTTTATGTTGTATATGATTTCAGTTTTTATTGATTTAATTGTTTACAACGAGCCGAGTTTATTTTTTTACGAAAAAATCGCCGCATTTTTTGAATATTTTTTGCTTTCGATACCGATTCCGATGTTTACGGCGTATTTATTAAAAATTTGCGGAGAAAATTTGAAAAAAAATTTAATTTTACGCACGGCAATAAGTTTGTGGGGAATATATTTTATTTTTTTGATAACTGCACAATTCACAGAAATTTTTTATTACGTCACGCCGGAAAATAAATTTATATTGGGTTCATTACATTCGCTAATGGTTGCTCCAATGTTCGCGGTAATGTTTTTAAATTTGGCAGGAGTGATTAAAAGGCGAAAAAAATTACAAAAAAAATACTATCTGGCATTTTTAATTCATTTGATACCGTTGCAGATAGCATTATTTATAAATTGTTTTATTTTTGAAAATGAATTATTAGTAGTTTTAACCGCGAGCATTTCAATAATTTCACTTTTCGCAATAATTTTGTACGAGCAAATAGAAAATTATTTTTTGCAACAGAGAAAAATTGCGCAACAACGCGCAAATATTATGGTTTTGCAAATGCGACCGCACTTTATTTATAACGCGATGATGAGCATATATTATCTTTGCGCACAAAATCCTGAAAAAGCTCAACAAGTTACGTTAGATTTTACAACATATTTGCGAAAAAATTTTACAGCGATAGCGAGTGAAAATACAATTCCATTTTCAGATGAATTGGAACATACGCGAGCATATTTAGCAGTAGAGCAGGTACAGTTTGAGGACAATCTTTTTGTAGAATATGACACGCCGCATAAAAATTTTCGCTTGCCGCCATTAACACTTCAACCTATTGTAGAAAATGCGGTAAAGCATGGAATGGATCCTGAAAATGCGCCATTGCGAATTAAAATAAAAACCCGTGAAACAAATTCCGGCAATGAAATTATCGTAGAGGATAATGGTTCGGGATTTTCATCTGATGATTACGATTACAAACCGCATACCGCATTGGCGAATATACGACAACGTTTAGAAATAATGTGCGGCGGAAAAATTATTATAAATCCTCGTAAAGGAGGCGGAACAGTAGTAACCGTGATAATCCCTTGATAATATTGACAAACTCCCCACGCCTAAAGACGGGGGATTCTGCTATCAATAACCTATGCTTCCAATGAAAGCGAAGTCTGACAAGGTCTCCTGCACAGGTCGTTGCCCCAACCTGTGTTCTTATGAACTTTTCTTTTTTAGGTC
>JAFZMV010000027.1 GCA_017553205.1 Selenomonadaceae bacterium
CTGAAGCCGAAAGGCAACAGTGTAGAGGTTGCTTGGCACAGCCATTAAGAATAAGGACGCACGTCAGCGAATAAGGACTGCCCTCTACAGAGTTCAAACTTCTTAAGAATCCCCCGCCTTTAGGAGTGGGGAGTGTCAATTAAATCATTTCGGCAGAATAGTCAAAGCACTTCCGACCGCTCTTTCACGTCCGTCGCTTGGACTGTTTACTAATTTATCTTTTACAGTAAGTTCAGTTGATCCTCCGCCGTCCAAATTTATCGCGTTAAATGCTCCAAAATTATTCAGCAAAATATTTGCCCATTCTTGAAGAGTACAGCCTTTACTGTGAGCCTGTCTGCCGTCCACAACCGCAAAAATATAATCGCCATATTTTGTCACCCCGACAGCAGAACGCGGAGCACGTCCGACAGAAATATCGGAAGGAAATTTTTCATCGGCGGCAGTTACAAAAATTCTTCCGTCGCGAACTAAACGCGGACCCGCTCCCAAAACATGAACCGCAGAATTAAAATCTGCGTCCTCGCTGTCAATACTTTCCTGAAAAATAATTTCGTCACCGACTTTTGCATAAACAAAATTTTCTGCCATAGATCCATGGGCACTGATAACATGTCCGCCTTTCGGTATTGCATTATTTCCTTTGTGGCGGTGAATTTCTATAATAATTCCGTCCTGTTCGATAATTTCAATTCCAAAATTATTTGTGCCTGTTGTAGGGCTGTAATATTCGTTATAAACAACTAAAGAATTTTCTTCGCGAGTACAATTTACTCCGCTGATAAAAATAGTTTCGCCGTTATAAAGAACCGCACCCGAATATTGCACTTGTCCGAAAATTGTTGAGCCGTCAGAATTTATTCCGATTGCCGATCTTGTGAAATAATCCGACGAAACAATAAGCCCGTCAACTTTTGTAACTCCGAATAAACTTCCGTCAGCATCAAAATAACCCGCGTTAATTGTTGCGATGTCGTTTAATTCTCCCGCCATTTGCAGAACGGTTGAACGACCTTTAATTTGATGCTGTGCAATTATCGGACGAAGTTTATATCTTTCATGATCGGCAATGACTGCGAAGGCTTGAATTCCATTTGCATTGTACATTAAAAATTCCAGTCCGGCTCCATCTTCCAAATTTTCGGAAGGCTTTTTTATTTCGGGAATTGGATCGGGTTTAGGTTCTTGAAAAGGTTCGTCAACAGGTATGGGAGCTTTTTCAGTTTCTTTTTCAGATTTTCTTTTTTTGTCACGGTCATTGGTTCTGTTTTTGGTTGATGACTTAGAATTTTTTGCAGAAGTTTTATTGACTACTGAAGATTTTTTTTCTACAGAATCCGCAAAAGGTTCTTCAACTGCCTGAAGACTTTCACTTTGTGCAAAACTTTTTGAAGTCAATAAAAAAATTCCCAAAAAAATTATTACGACAATTTTTTTTATAGTCATTAATTTGCTCCTTTGAACTGAAATATAAAACAGAAATGATGTCAAATTTCAAAAAATATTATAACACAGAAAATCAGTCCGTTGAAGATTTTATTCTGTTGTTTTTTTGATTCTAAAACATGGGCGTTTCATAAATTTTTAAGCTGAAATGACATCAAGGAGCAGTTTGTCATTGAGAAGACAGGATAAAAGATTTTACCTGATACTGCGTTTGCTTTTAATCTTAATCAAATATTTTTTGTGTAAAGCAATGGCGAACTTGCGGAAAATATTTATGGTGATATGTGCTTGTTCAGATTGAAAATCGCAGTCATCTTCTCCAAGTACTGCGTCCAAAA
>JAFZMV010000028.1 GCA_017553205.1 Selenomonadaceae bacterium
GCAAAAGACCGGCGCAGAGTTAAAAAGTCTTGCGAGCGGAATCAAGCAAGCAGAGCGCGAACTTGCTAATATCGGTACTTCTTTTGACCAGTCAAAGAAAAAAGCCGCACAGCTTAAACAGGAACTAAAATCTCAGCAACCTACGCTAAATGAAATGCGAAAAAGTTTAGCATCGCAAGGATTTAACACCAAAGATTTTATAAACAGTAACAGAAAACTTCGTGAACAAATGGCGACGGCAACTCGTGATTTGAGAACACAGCAACTGCGTGAAACTTTAAGTGCGGCAGGAATGAAGTTGAGCGGTGGAAATGTCAATGTAAATGTCAGCGGAAACGCAACTTCAAAACTTGGTTCAATTAAAAAAGAACTTCAGTCAATCACTCAAAAAACGTGGAATGTTGCAGTCAACGCCAAAAATGCTATCGGCGGAAAAGTAAACGAATTTGCAAACGGCGCAATGCTCGGTATGGGCGCACAAATGCTCGGCACGGCAGGTGTCGGCTACGGTCTTATAGACAGTGTACAAACATATCGTAATTTTGAAAAGCAAATTGCGAGAAACGTCGCATTGGCTACACCCGGTATGAGCGGAGCAGAAACTACAGCGGTAAATGAGCGATTTTCAGCGGCGGCTAGATATTACGGAGCAACAACTCCTTTGACTGCCGAACAAATAGGAAAAGCGCAAGAATACGCGATTATAGCCGGTTGGGACGCAGATAAAATTTTAGGTCAGTCTTTCAAAAATGGTGATGTTAATCCAGTAATGGGTGCGGAAGGTGCATTAAAGCCGATAATTCAAGCGTCTATAGCGTCTGGTGAAGATTTGGCTATGGTTTCCGACATTATCACAGATTCAATGACCGCAATGGGCTATAAAGCCGGTCAAATTATACCAACTACAAACGGTCAACTTGAATCAACTCAGCATTTTGTTGACGTTTTGATGAAAACAACCGTCAGCGCAAATACAAATTTTCAACAGCTCGGACTTGCGATGAAATATACCGCGCCTTTAGCACATACAGCAGGATATAATATTGAAGATATGGCGGTCGCGTTAGGCTTAATGGCGAATAATGGAATCAAGGTATTACTCCGCCGATTAAAGATACAAAAATTAAGCAACAAAACACATCTCGATAAAAGATAACTTTTCCTGAAGAAATAAATTTGAAATTTTTTCAGACTGTGTGAGCAAACTGTTCATGAAATCAGTAGTTTTTTTCTCAAGTTGTTTCTCGGTGTGCGGTAAATCGCCAGAGTGAACATTTTTCTTCAGAATATTGTTCAAATATTCGTCTGGATTGAGTTGTGGCGAATAAGACGGGAAGAAAAAAAGTTCAATCTGATTTTTACGCTCCTCAACCCATTTTTCAACGATTTTTCCGTGATGAACTTTTAAGTTGTCTAAAATCAGAAAAATTTTTCTGTCGTAACTCTCAATCAATCTTGAAAGAAATTCAATAAGCCGTTGCTGCGTCAAAGTGTCGGAATAACACATAAATTTGCAATGTCCCTGCCGACTTATTGCGGAGATCATATTGATTTTTTCTTTTTTGACAGGTAATTTCACGACAGGTGCAACCCCAGCAGGAGAAAATCCCCGCTGATAATTTTCTTGGTTGCAAATTCCCGTTTCATCGCCGAAGAAAATTATTCCGTGTTCTTTTTTGGCTTTTGCAACAATTTGAGGAAATGTGATTTCTTGAAATTCTTTCACCGCCGCCGCATTTTGTTTCGTCGCTCTTTTTGCAGGTCTTTGGCAAGTCATTCCCCAACGTTTTAAATATTCCGTGATTGTCGTAAGCGGAATTTTGAATCCGTATTTTTTGTCAATCAGTTCCTGAATTGCCTCACGACTCCAAAGCGAATACGGCAACTTCCAATAATCGGGCGTGTGTTCCGTTATTGCTTTTTTTATCTCGTCGGCTTGAATTTGCGGCAAGCTCCTTCCTTCACCAAACTTTCTGCCGCGTATTTTTTCAGGCGGTAACTTACTTCCATTTTCACGATATTTTTTCAAAACTTGATAGATATAGTCGTCATTGATATTCAATAAATTACCGATGTCTTTTATCGAGTAGTTTTTCTCTTTTAAGTAAAGGATTCTTGTCCTGACATATTCACGGATTTCAGGAGTTACCTTTTTTAAATTCATTTTTTCCATATTTGTATTTTACCACATTTCCGAGATTTTTTGTCGTCGGAGTAATAATGATGTTTTCTGCTATAATCTCGGAGACGGTGACGATACCATTGATAGTTACGATGCAAGTGTTGATAAAATCATAATTGACTGCGACAACAACAATTTTATTACAGGCGGCATAAACCCCCAAACCAACGAATACGTTATTAACATCAGAGGCTCAGGAAGTATTACTCTCTACAAATGCACAGATACTCC
>JAFZMV010000029.1 GCA_017553205.1 Selenomonadaceae bacterium
ACCGCACAAAAAATATCGTACAAATCATATTCTCGCGGGCGTGTTTTTTTCTTTGCATTTTCCAAGTCCGGACGAATTATTTCAAATTGTTCTCGCGAAATATCGCTCGGATAATTATGCATTTTGTTTCTCTCCTATGATTTTTTTCTTTCATTTTATCACTTTTTTAGTTTTTAGACAGGTTCTAAGATTTTCTCCAATCGAAAAGAATTTTTCCTGCACAAATAAAAAAATTTCCATCAAAATTTGGATCGACGGATTTTTTAATGGGATTGAATCACCTGTTCAAGAAAATCATTCGGAGTAATAGCAGGAATTTTTGTATTTTCAAAATCTTTTACGTTTCGAGTGATGATATAGTCAGCGTTAATTCTTTCAGCTGTCACATACTGAATCGCATCTTCAAAATCCTTCCATTTCAAATTTGCCGCATTTTCCAAATCCAAAAATTTTAAATCTGCAAATGTAAAAATCTGACTCATTCTTTTCAAAATGTGGTCGATGTTGTCAGGCTGAATTTGTTTTCGCATAATGTAAGCGATATTTGCGAAAGTAATTGCTGAAATAAAGCCTTCAACTTGTTTTTGCTCGCACAAAGTCCAAATTTTATAAGAATTGATTATGAAAGGCTCACGCTCTTGGAGAATATCCAGCAAAATATTTGAATCAATAAGCAAGTTCATATTTTTTCCTCAAATATTCATCTTTTTTTTCTTCGTAATTTTCATTACCTTTTAAAATTCCAATAAGCGATGCGGTAATAGAATTTTTTCCGTCAATACCATACTTTTTTTTGAGGTACTCATTTTTATCAGAAATTTTTTTCTCATCAATATTTTCCATTTTTATCACCTTCTACAGAAATTTTATAATATTATTTTTCAAGAATCAAATTTTGAAGTTGATTCAAAATATCTTTTTCGAGTTCGCGACCTTCAGAGAAGAATTTTTGCAAGTCAGTTTTAAAAGTTCGCATTTTGTTTTGAAATTCTTCCTCCGTGATGTCAACATAATCAATTTTGACTTTGAAATATTGCCCCGCACTGAAAGAAAATTTTCGTACTCTGGTGTTGATTTTATTGCCAGATAATTTGTATCACGCAAAATATTATTTTCTACTGAATCATCAATCGATGTAATCTGGTTATAAATTTCCAAATTTTCTTCGCGAAATCGATTGAAAAACAAATTTTCGTAATCGCTCGCCGCATAAAATGCACCTTCAATTGGAACAACTTCACTATCATCATATTCGCTGTTGTTTGAAAAAATCATCAGCTGTGTGATATTTGCAAATCGTCGATATTTTTCTTGCGAAAACCTTTTATTCATTCGATTGTATTCGGCTTGAATACCTTCTTTATTATCGGGGATTTTTACCTCAATAAATGCGAGTGGCAAGCCGTTTATAAAAATCGTGACATCAGGACGAAAACGATCTTTGCCATTCCTATAAGGTACTTCTGTCATTACTTCAAAGATATTATTTTCGGGATTCTCAAAGTCAATTAGGCGAATGTTGTCTCCAATACCAAATTTTAACTTATCATAAAACTTTCTTCCCAAATCTTCTGCAACTAAAATATTTTTTATTTCGCGGATAAAATTTTCAATGTCTGAGTCACTCAATTCCACAGCGTTAATTTTTCTCAAAGCAAATTCAAACGTTTTTTTGTAAATGTTGGTTTCAACATCAATGTAATTTTCAACATTTTTGAAAGAAACATACTTATAATTCAATCGTGTCAAATGTACAATTGCAGGAATTTTCACTCGCGAATTTTCGTTAAACGACTTACTCATAAATTTTCCTCCTGAACGTCATAAACACCATTCAATTCTCCCTTTATGTGAAAAAAAATGTTTTTACCTAAATTCGATTTCTTCGTTACCACATCTAGCGAAATTTTAATTTCTGCTGTTTCAAAGAAGTTGGGAAAAGTTTCTGATTTTACTCTTTTTCATTCATTTTTACTTTTTGAGCCAATTCTTCTATACGTTCCAAAGGCAGTTTTGTTGCAAATTGATTTCTTCCATTGCCATTCCCATAGAAAGTAAATTTAACGCAACAGACTCAACGCATCATCGAAACGTGCTTGCATTGCAAGGTCTTTGTACCATTCCATCGCTAACATATTTAATACCTCAAACTTTTACTCGTGATTTCTTTAACTGTTTGTGCCCAATTTGGGCACAACATATTTTGCTATTACTCCAGCGACAATAAATACTAAATTTTTTTCGTGAGATTCTATTCGCATTTTACGTCTGCTAAAAATTTCTCACAGTTTTTGGTAATTTTAATCGTCGGTGTAATATGACGTACCCATTATGGGTACAAATGAAATTTCGTTTTTATTTATGATCTTTTCCAAGTGTCCGTATGGACACTTTTGCCTCGCAGAGCCAGCACATAACGAAGTTATGTATAGCTGGGTATACAATTTTATAAAATTTGGAGAAAAAAAGCAAAAAAATAAGATTTTGAGAACCTGTTTTGGTGAGATAATTTCATCAAAGGAGGTTTTAAAAATGGCAAGTTATCATTTAAGGCTAAAGAATGACAGCAAACCGAACGGAACGAAAGTATCGGCGAAAGGGCATGCAGATTACATTTTACGAGAAGACGGGAAACCACACGCAGCTTATATCAACCGCGAAGGAGAAAATCCCCAGAATGATTGTATTTTCAAAGCGGTGCATCTGCCGAGTTGGGCAGACGGATCGACACAGAAATTTTTTAGTGCGGCGACAAGATACGAGGACAAGGGCAATCGTCGTTTCAAAGAAATTGAAATGTCATTGCCGAATGAGTTGAATTTGGAGCAGAATCGTGAGATCGTGGACAGATTCATAGAAGAGAACTTGAAAAATCATTATCATGCGTACGCAATTCACGAGAAAAACGGAGCAATTTCAGGAGAAAGACATCCGCACGTCCATATTATGTTTTCGGAGCGACTGATTGATGACGTGGAAAAAATCAAAGAGCGTCCGGCATATAAATATTTCAGTCGAGCCGCCAAACCGCTCAAAGGCGAAAAAGAGGCAAGTTTTGAAAGACGACGGGAACACGGTGCTCCAAAAGATAAAAGATGGCACAGTAAAAAATATCTTTGCAAGATTCGTGAAGATTTTGCACGAATTCAAAATGAAGTGTTGGAGAAAAATGGCTTTTCCATTCGTGTTGACCATCGGACTTTAAAAGCTCAAAAAGTAGAGGCTGAACAACGCGGCAATAAATTTCTCGCCAATGTTTTTGACAGAGTTCCAGAAGAGTACATCGGAATTTTTTCAATACATTGTGATGTAGGACAAGTAGCGGATTTAAAACATACTCGCAAAATTTATAAAAAAGAATTTGAAAAATTGTTTCAGCAGGATTTTCGAGAAAAAATTTTGGCAGAAGAGGCAGTAAAAGAAATGGCGAGGCAAGCCGAAATTTTTACTCTTTCACTTTTGACTTCCGAAAATTACAAAACTGGCAATTTTGAAAATGAGCCGTTGGGGACTTTAAAACAGAAAATTTTGACGGAGTTTGAGAAAGTCAAGGCAATTAAAAAAAGTTTGATGACGTGTAGGCAAGCGGAAACAAAAGCAACTTCGGAATATTTGCCGAAAGCGGATCGGATTTTATTGCGAGAATATGAAAATGCGGTAGCAGAAAAATATAATTTGGAATCGCTGTTGAAAAAATTGATAAAGCCGTCCGAAAAACAGCCAAAAAATTTGCAAGCATTTCAAGAAATTGAAAGCGGAGTAAGTGCAAAAATTTCTGATTTGCAAAAATCAATGGTGGAAATGTATCCAAAATTTCGTGCAGTGGAGGAAAATTTAAAAAATCCGTATCAGCTCAAAAATGTTCACTTGGTCACTCACAGCATTTTACAAAATAATCTCAAAAATTTGAAAGAGTTGCAAAAAGTGAGCGAGAAACTTTTACGCGATGCACAAGAATTGAAAAATTTGACAGAGTCGAAAGAAAAGCCTCAAACAATTTTTTCTTTTTCAGAATTGAAAGAAAATTTATGTCAGCAATGTAAATTTTTGAAATCCGAGTACGAAAAATCTTTGGACGAAAAAAGCAAATTGATGTGGAAAGTGATAAATTCGGCACGAGCAATTTCAATGGCGGAAAATATTTTTGTTCATGGCGATTTGAAAAAATTACGTGATGAAAAAAGAAAATATGAAAAAGCAGTTTCGAGTTTGGAAAAGAAATTTTTGAAATATCAACAACGCGAAATAGCTTTCAAAAATGCAAATTGGAAAAATTTCGCCGAACAAATTCAGGAACAATATTATCTGACGAAGGAAAAAATCATCTTGGAATCTGCCTATCAGGATTTGCAAAACACGAAAAAATTATTGGATAGCGAATCCGAGAGATTGGAAAAAATTTGCAAAACTGGGGAGGCAAGGCAAAAAATTGCAGTTATAGCTGCTGGGATTTTGAAGAAAAATTTGAAAGTAGCGGAAGAGTATGAGCAAGCAAAAATGCGTTCAAAGGATTTATCTCAAAAACTCAAACTTGCCAAAAAACGGCTGGAAGGTTTGAAAGAAAATGCTTCGAGAAAATTACAAAATTATGTTTTCAGTGTAGCACAACTCGAAAAAGAATCTGCAAAAACTTCATCAAGTAATCCGAATTTCATAGTGTCGCTGATAGCAGATGCGTTGAATGGAAACGAAAATGCAGTCCAGCTTGTCGCCTACTGCCCCGATGATTGTTTAAGATTGCCAAAAGATTGGAATCTGATAAGTGAGCTAGAAAAAGATGAGTTGCTCCACAAAAAAATAATGCGGGAGTTGTAATTTCGATAATTTCATTTGCCCAAAATTTTAATTTGGTTGGCAAATGTTCACTTACCACTTATCTTGCGATAAGTGCGAAAAAACCGCAGGTTGACGCGGAATTTCGACGTGAAAAATTTGTCGCTCGTCGAAGACTCGCTGAACCTGCGATTGGCTTTTTTGTGGAAAAATTTGGCAGAAATCAGTTTTTATGTTTGTCAAAAAGTTGCAGAACACGCTCCTGAGGAAGAGAAGTAAAATCCATAATGTCGTCAAAAGATTTGCCTTTTTTTATCAATCTGATGACGCGATTTTCTTCCTCTTGAGCATATTTTTTGCGTTCTTCATGGAGAGCTTCTTCAACGGCTTCTTTGACGGCATATTTCATTTGAGCAATACGATCGCGTTGATTTTTTTCGCGAAGTTCATAACGGCGACGGTTAATGTCATCTTGAGTAAAAAGAGATTCCGCCTGAAAAGCCTTTTCGATAGCAGGTTCAACCATAGCAATTTCCTCCAATTCTTCAATAGTAGTTTTTTTAGGGCGTGTTGAAAAAGTCTAAAGTTGAATCATGACAGCGGCGAGAATAACGAAATTTAGGAAACAAATGGACAATTTATCGTAACGAGTAGCGATGTGTCTGAAATTTTTGATCCGCTGGAAGAATCTTTCAATGATGTTGCG
>JAFZMV010000030.1 GCA_017553205.1 Selenomonadaceae bacterium
ATTATTGAGCCAAGCAAAAGTGCGTTCGACGATCCAACGCTTCGGAATAACCGTAAAGCCTTCGGGAATAATCTTTTCGGAAATATCTGTATCCAATTCCAAAATGGATTTTACGTTATCGACAAAAGATTTGCGATAGCCTTTATCGGCACAAAATTTTTTGATAGTCGGATATTTGCGATAAGCTTGAATGGCGGGAAAAATTCCTGCTTTTGTATCGTGAAGATTGGCTTTATGAACCTTGACAGCGAGCAGACAGCCCAGAGTATCTGTTACCGTATGTCTTTTACGTCCTTTCGTTTTTTTCCCCCGTCATAACCAACTTGCTCGCTTGCATATACTGTTTTTACGGATTGCGAATCAATAAGTGCATACGAAGGGCTGGCATTGCGTCCCGCTCTTTCCCTTGTCACTTTTACCATGTGTTCCAGAATTTTGTCCCACAATCCCTTTTTATTTGCTCGACTAAAGAAACTGTATACTGTTTTCCAATTAGGAAAATCATGCGGCAATTCCCGCCATTTGCAACCACTGTCTACCAAATACAATACGGCATTTATCAGCTCTCTTTTCTCCCATTTGCGATTTCTCATTCCGACAAACAGTGGTTCGATTTCTGCCCATTGCTCGTCCGTCAAATCTGTTTGATATTTTTTTCTCGTTTCCATACCTTTATTTTACTACTTTTTACTATGAAGACAACCTCTTAAATCTTCGATTTCTTCTCTCAATTCTTTTACAGTTTCCGATTCAGAATGTTCGGTTATTGCAATTTGAGTGAGTCCTCGTAATTCGTCGATAATTTTTACCGCCTCTGCATCAAATTGCCAACCGTCTGCACCGAGTTTTGCATGTTCAAGTCCGTCGGCATTTATTTCTTCAATGTGCTTATCTACAAAACGCCGCACTCCCTGACGAGTGATGTTGTACCTTTGCATTAAATCTTTAACGGTCAGCATAGTTTCTCCTTTGGTTGCACCCCTGCAATTTTAGTTGCGTTAGTTGCATGTGAACTTTTAAAAAAATGAGATTTTAAGCCAATTTTAAGGTGCAACTACCTGCAACTTTGTTGCGGCAAAACAAAAAATTTCTTCGATTTTTACTGCAACTCCCCTGCAACTGAGTTGCGTCTAAAATGTTTCTTATCATTCGCCGCAGCTTGTTTACAACCTGCATATTTTGCAGAAAAATTTTTACTTAATTTCTTGTTCCAAGCCGTCAAATTCAGGAGTAGAAAAAAATTCTCCAAGAGTTATATCAAAACCGTCACACAATTTTTTTATGGTAACAATGCCCGGATTTTTGCTTTCGCCATTTAAAATACTTTTAACGGTAGCCTGAGGAATGCCAGCAATATTGCTTATGCCGTTCGGAGTGAGATTACGTTCTCCGCAAAGTTGTCTGATTCTAAAAGCTACAGTTTCTCTGGTATTCATAAACAGAACCTCCTTATATCTTATCTGTACAAAGATAAAATATGGGGAGATTTTTGTTAGTGATAATTCACTAATAGAAAAAAATATGTTATACTTAGTGATATTTCACTAAGTATAATGATTTTTATATTTCAAGGATTCCTCTAAAATGAAAATATCAATTTGATTGGAGGAATCACAAGTGAATAAAAATTTTTATGGCTATATTAGAGTTTCGAGCAGAGAACAAAATGAAACCCGTCAACGGATTGCTTTGCAAGAATTTGGTGTTCCGATAGAGCATCTTTTTATAGATAAACATAGTGGCAAAGATTTTGACCGTCCCGCTTACAAAACTTTGATGAGTGTGTTGCAGTTTAATGATGTGCTGGTGATAAAAAGTATAGACAGACTTGGCAGAAATTACGCCGAAATTATCGAACAGTGGCGTGTGATTACAAAAGACAAAGGCGTAAATGTGGTGGTTTTAGATATGCCGTTGCTGGATACACGAAACAATAAAGATTTAATGGGGAATGTCATAGCTGATATTGTACTGAATTTACTGTCTTATTTTGCACAAATTGAGAGAGAATTTAATCATCAGAGACAGGCAGAAGGAATAGCAGCGGCAAAGGCTCGTGGCGTTAAGTTCGGACGTACGCCTTTAAAGAAACCTGTAGGCTATGAAGAAGTGTATGAAGATTGGGCGAAAGGCAAAATTTCTGCACGGGGTGCGGCACGAAAATTAGGACTAAATCATAATACATTTTTGAATTGGGTGCGAAAAAAAAGACCTTCTGACTGTTTATGACAGCGGAAAGCCATAAATCTATGAGAGAGTGGTAAAAATAGCACACTTTTTTTACCACTACTGGAATCCTTGAAAATTATACGAAAAAGTCACTAACGTGTAAATAATATCACGTCACTATGCAGAATACAAGTTACAAAATTCTGAAGAGTACACTGTCCAAAAAAGCGTGGTTTATTGACCAATAAAAAGAAAGGAAGGGATTTTGTGAATCCGTTAGTTTCTATAATTATTCCAGTTTACAATGGAGTGAACTATATGAGAGAAGCTATAGACAGTGCACTTTCACAAACGTATCCAAATATTGAAGTCATAGTGGTCAACGATGGCTCAAACGATGATGGCGGAACTCGTGAAATTGCTTTGTCGTACGGCGATAAAATTCGTTATTTTGAGAAAGACAACGGCGGAGTTTCTACAGCTTTAAATTTAGGAATTCAAAATATGAAAGGAAAATATTTTTCATGGTTATCCCATGACGATGTTTATCTTCCTGAAAAAGTACAAACCGAAATTGATGCTTTAAGAGCATCTGGAGACATGTCGAGAATTGTTTACAGTAATTGGTCTTCGTTGTTGATGCCTGAACGTAAAATAACTGAGTGGACTGAAACTTTGCAATATCGGCAGGAATTTTTGGAAACAGGGACATTTGCCAGCTTGTTTGCCTTCATCAGTGGTTGTTCATTATTGATTCCTAAAATATATTTTGACGCTTACGGCGGTTTTGATGAGAATTATCGAGCAGTGCAAGATTATAAAAAATGGTTTGAAATGTTCAGGGGTAAACGGCTGATTTATATCCGTAAATCTTTAATCCTGTCACGTGTTCATATTGAACAAACTACACGTACCTACGATAGGATTATGGAAGAAGAAAAATGGCTGCATTATTACCTGTTTTCAAATTTGGAATCTGATGATTTGGTCGGTAGTGGCTTAACAGACTTGTACCATCTTTACAGTGCGGTTTTTTCCAGATGGTTGCATTTTCCTTATCCTGATGCTCTGTCTTTTGTGTTTCAAAAATTGAATGAACTTCCTGAATCTCCAGATACTAACGAGCGAATAAAAAAATTCAGAAAGTTTTTGCTCGACAAGAAGTACAAAACTTATTTCTTATCTGAAAGTGAACAGCCTTTACGCATAGCATTTGCCTTGAGAGGAATGGAAAACGATTTGAATTTTATTCCGTCAGAGCAGGCAGTAAATATCATAAGAAAAAATAATGTCCGCATTTTCGATTTTATTTCTCTGAGACAATGGCTTATTGATACGCCGATAAAAAAAGACCTGCTCAATAAGGTTATAAAAGTTGGTCAGTAGGAGAGAGTAGTATGAGTATTTTTAAAGACAAAACTTTAATGATAACAGGCGGCACGGGTTCTTTCGGCAATATGGTTTTGAAAAGATTTCTCAACACAGATATTGGCAAAATCAAAGTTTTTTCACGAGACGAAAACAAACAGGACAATATGCGTCGTTTGTATCAGAATGACAAAATTCAATTTCACATTGGTGACGTACGCGACTTTCAAAGTGTAAAGTCGGCGATGTACGACGTTGACTATGTTTTTCATGCGGCGGCACTTAAGCAAGTTCCGTCATGTGAATTTTTTCCGATTGAAGCGGTAAAAACTAACGTTCTCGGCACTGAAAATGTTCTGACAGCGGCTATTGAAACCGGTGTGAAAAAGATTGTCTGCTTGTCTACTGATAAAGCGGCGTACCCGATTAACGCTATGGGAACTTCAAAAGCAATGATGGAAAAAGTCATTCTTGCAAAATCACGGACGGTTTCCGAAGAAAAAATTACGATTTGCTGTACTCGTTATGGCAATGTTATGTGTTCTCGCGGCAGTGTTATTCCGCTCTTTATAAATCAAATTGAAAATAATCAGCCGATAACCATCACGCATCCAAAAATGACAAGATTTTTGATGGATTTAAATGAGGCAGTTGATTTAGTTTTGTTTGCGTTCAATCATGGACACACGGGAGATCTCTTTATCCAAAAATCACCTGCTTGCACTATTGAAACCCTTGCCCAAGCTGTGAAAAAAATTTTTAACCCTGATGCAGAAATTCATGCAATTGGAATTCGTCATGGCGAAAAGATGTTTGAAACTTTGATGACTGTGGAAGAAAGAATTAAGGCTGAAGATATGGGAAATTATTTTCGTGTGCCGATTGATTCTCGAAATTTAAATTATGAAAAATATTTTTCAAATGGAGATAATGAAATACTGCAAGCCGAACCCTATACCTCAAGTAACACAGAACAGCTTGGAATTGAAGGCACAGTTAAAAAGATTTTGGCGACCGACTATGTTCAGGAATATTTGAAAGGTGGCAGTCAGCCTTGAAAATTTTAGTTACCGGTGCTGGAGGTTTTATTGGTAAAAATCTTGTAGCAACTCTCAGAACAATCGACAAGCATGAAATTTTTGAATATCACCATTCAGACGGCTTGAATATTCTTGAAAAATTCTGCCGTGAATGTGACTTTGTTTTTCACCTTGCCGGAGTTAATCGCCCCGAAAATCCAAATGATTTTACAGAAGGAAATGAAACATTTACTTCAAAACTCGTAAATTTTTTGGAACAAAATAAAAATAATTGCCCGATTGTCTTTTCTTCTTCCGTTCAAGCCGAATTGGATAATTATTACGGACGAAGTAAACTTGCCGCCGAAAAAATTTTGCTCGAATATGAAAAAAAATCTGATTCAAAAATTTTTATTTATCGTTTGAAAAATGTTTTTGGCAAATGGTGTCTGCCTAATTATAACAGCGTTGTTTCTACTTTTTGTTTCAATGCGGCAAGAAGTCTGCCGTTAAAAATTAACGATCCTTCTCGTGAATTAGAACTGGTGTATATAGACGACGTCATAAAAGAATTTTTAAATGTTCTCGAAGGTAGCGAAGTTCAAAACATTCTTACATACAAAGTAAATCTTCAGAAACTCGCAGACATTATTCAATCGTTTACGACATGTCGAGAAAAATTATCTGTTCCAAATCAGAATGACGAATTTATTAGAAAGCTTTATTCCACTTATCAAAGTTATCTGTCGGAAAAAAATTTTTCTTATGCTCTGAAAATGCATGCTGATGAGCGTGGAAGTTTTTCTGAATTTATCCGAACGGAAGGACAAGGACAGTTTTCTGTAAATGTTGTCAAACCGCATATTACAAAAGGAAATCATTGGCATCATTCTAAACATGAAAAATTTCTTGTTGTTTCAGGTGAAGGCGTTATTCGTTTCAGAAAAATTTTTTCAAACGAAATTATTGAATATAAAGTCAGTGGCTCTTGCCATGAAGTAGTTGACATTCCGCCCGGATACACTCACAGCATAGAAAATATCGGTGATGCAGATATGACAGTTGTTATTTGGGCGAATGAAAATTTTAATCCTGAAATTCCCGACACATTTTTTGAAAAAGTAATTGATTCCTCTACTCATTTACATGGGGGGGGGGTATTAACTCCTCGTCAATTTAAAATATATATTCTTTTCAAAATTTTAATTGAAAGCATCGTTAAAGGCGGTGCGTTCAAATGAAATTTTTGATTTTGGGTTCTACCGGCATGGCAGGACATGTTATCTTTCATTATCTGAGGGAGCAAGGATATAATGTTACCGCTCTTTCCAGAAGAAAAATTTATCCGCATACAAGTATAGTTCTTGATGTTAGTTGTCAAAATGAACTTTCTCAGATTATTTCGGACGGAAAATACGACTGTGTCGTAAACTGCGTCGGAATTTTAAATAAATCTGCTGAAAAATATAAAACTTTAGCAGTAAAATTAAACAGTCTGCTCCCGCATTTTTTAGCAGAAATAACCGCCGATACTGACACAAAAATAATTCATCTCAGCACAGACTGTGTATTTTCAGGAAATCGCGGAAGCTACACAGAAAATGACTTTCCTGATGGCAAAACTTTTTATGACAGAACAAAAGCACTCGGAGAGTTGATTGACGACAAAAATATTACTTTCCGCAACTCGATTATCGGTCCTGATTTGGAGTCAGACGGAATAGGACTGCTCAATTGGTTTGTGCAACAAAAAGGTGAAATTCAAGGTTACACAAAGTCTGTTTGGTCGGGTGTTACCACATTATTTTTGGCACAAATGATTGAAAAGGCGGCTCTTGAAAACATCTGCGGGCTGTATCATCTGACGAATAATTCTAATATCACTAAATTTGAAATTTTGAATTTGTTCAGAGAAATCTTTGACAGAGATATAAAAATCTCTCCGATTGAAGGTGTTGTCGCAGATAAAAGTTTAATAAATACAAAAAAATTCGGAATTGCTCCGACGTATAGGCAAATGTTCCAAGAAATGAAATTTTGGATTTCATATCATAAAAATTTTTATCCGAAATATTATTTTGACGAAAATTTTTATTGAAAAATTTAATTTGGAGGGCTAATCATGAATGAAAAAATTCCTGCAGTTTCTGTTATCATTCCGATGTATAACTCGGCAAAATATATTGGTGCATGCTTGGACAGTATCCTTGCACAAACGTTGAAAGATTTTGAAATCATAATTACGGACGACTGCTCGACCGATAACAGCAGAACGATTGTTGAAAACTACATGAAAAATATAGGGGGGGGGGTAATAAAACTTTTGCGGCGTAAAAAAAATTCAGGTGGCTGTGCAATTCCGCGAAATGACGCAATTTTACTTGCACGCGGAAAATATATTCAGTTTGTCGATAGTGATGACATGATGACTTCGACAATGTTAGAAGAACTCTATCAACTTGCCGAAGAATACAAGCCAGATATTGTGTACACACAACAGTATTTTGCCGTTGGTGACGTGAATGTTGATGAGCGTACTCTTACTCCTGCCAATCCGTATGGTATGGTGGATAAACCTTCCTTTGAAACAGATGATCCAGCTGAACGCATAATGAACTTGGTCAAAGGTAAATACATCATAGGACCGATGCAATATTTTTCACGGCGTGATTTTCTTATGGAAAATAACATTTTTTTGCCAAAGGTTTTAGTTAGTGAAGATGATTTTTGGATTATGAAAATAATTTGTAGTAATGCACGAATACTGTGTGTGCCAAATATTCTTTATTTAAATAGATTAAATCCAAATTCTTTGACATTTGCAAAGAAAACTGTCCCACAACATATGAAGTATTATTTATCACCAACAATACCTGGCATGAAAATTATGAGTGAAATTTTTAATGATTCAGAATTTCTGCAACAAAATCCTCAATATTGGTATGCTTGGGTAAGTCGCATCGTCAACTACAATTTTTCCATGATATTTCAAGATTGTGCGAATTTACAGCCGCATGAAGTTTATCGTATTGTTAAAGAACAATTTGCTCAGGATACAGGAGAACATTCTGATTTGATTGCTTATCTTTGCAGTATGATTAACACACAACAAAAACAGTTGTACCTTGCAGGTCAAAGAATTTCTGAACTTGAAAGGAAATTTTCAGGAAATTAGGAGAAGAATATGAGTAAATTGAAACTTATGACAATTCTTGGCACTCGTCCGGAAATTATTCGTTTGTCCGAAACAATAAAACTCTGCGACGAAGTTTTTAATCATGTTTTAGTTCATACAGGGCAAAATTATGACTACGAATTAAATCAAATTTTTTTTGATGAACTTGGATTACGTTCGCCGAATTATTTTTTGAATTGTGCGGGAGATAATCTCGGTCAAACAATGGGAAATATTTTAGCGAAGAGTTATGAAATTTTATCTGAAGAAAAACCTGATGCTGTGCTGATTCTTGGAGATACAAACTCGGCACTTTCAGCAATTTCCGCTAAACGTCTTAAAATTCCGATTTTCCACATGGAGGCTGGCAACCGCTGTTGGGACTGGAATGTTCCTGAGATGATTAACAGAAAAATTGTAGATCACATTTCTGACGTAAATTTGCCTTATACTGAACATTCACGCCGTTATCTTTTGTCGGAAGGATTTGACGGCAAAATGATTTTTGTTACAGGCTCTCCTATGAAAGAAGTTTTAACAAAACATTTTGACAGAATTAAACAAAGTCAGATTCTTGAAAAATTAAATCTTGAGCCGAAAAAATATTTTTTGTTGTCTTCTCATCGGGAAGAAAATATCGATAATGAAAAAAATTTTATATCTCTCATGAACTCAATAAATGCAACGGCAGAAAAATATCAAATGCCTGTAGTTTATTCTACTCATCCGAGAAGTAAAAAAATTATTGAGAAACGCGGTTTTAAGTTTCACAGGCTTGTTAGAAGTCTGCCGCCTTTCGGTTTCTTAGATTATAATAAATTGCAGACTGAAGCATACTGCGTCTTATCTGACAGCGGGACTTTGTCCGAAGAAAGTGCAATATTGAAATTTCCTGCAGTGTTAATAAGAACTTCCACAGAACGTCCTGAAGTGCTTGATAAAGGCACTATAGTTTTGGGCGGCATAACGGAAAATACATTATTTCAAGCAATCGAAACTGTTTCAATTATGCAAAAAAATAAAAATAATTTTGTTGAATCACCAGATTATTCTGATGAGAATGTTTCAGTAAAAGTCGTTAAAATTATTCAGAGTTTCACTGATATTGTAAATCGAACCATCTGGCAAAAAAATTTGTGTTAATAAAGGCAGTCGCTAAATCTCACACAAAGGCAAAAGTTCTTCTAAACGCTCGACAATTCTTTTTTGTTCGGCAAGTGGAGGAAGGGGCAAAATCAAATGGCTTAAAGATGTTCCATTGACATTTGGCTGTCCTGTTCCCTTCATTTTGTCGGTGATTTGTTGCCAGTACAATGGAGAACCAGAGAAAATTTTGATACATTTCGCAGAAATATTTTTTTCAAACACTGCACGAATTAAATAGGACGCAAAAACGGAATCTTTCTGCAAATTCTCAACTATAAAAGTCTTTCCAACTGTTCCACCTGTACGAGCTATAACTAAATCATTGTCGTGCAGTAAATATTCTTGTTTCTGTGATTCCGAAATGTCACAATTGGGAACTTTCTGCCAGTCAACTTTGTCATTTTGAATATCCGTTATTCGCAGAAGTTTCACATTGCCAGTAATGTTTGCAGATGCTGTAAAACCATAATGAATTTTTTGACAAATCTCACCAAGCCGACACCATTCCCAGTTGTAGGGGATAGAAAAAGGAATTTCGTCAGGAGAGATGGGCGGCAAATTTTTTTCAGCTTTAATTTTTCCTGCGAAATTTTGTTCAAGAGATTTGAGAGCGAGCAAATTATCGCCGTGAATCAAAATATTTTTAGTGTTGGTGTCGCCGTAATCAAGATTTTTATCGTGAATTAAAATTCGCGGTTCAACATTCGGCGGATTATTTTTTCCGACCCAAGTCAATTCAAGTTTTTGTTTCAAAATTTCTACCTCCGAAAATTTTTCTACAAAATAAAAAAATCGCCCGAAAAAGTCAAGGACGATTTAAAATGATTTTAAGGACTTTGCAAGTACTGAAATTCTTCCTGCTCAAAAATTTTCATTGCCGATTGAAAATTTTCCGATTCCAAATTTATCTGATTCAATAAATCTTCAGTACGAACCATTACATTCGGCGAAATATATTTTCCCAGTTCTTGAGGATTTTCTAAAATCTGCTGTCGATTTTTATTCAAGCGTTTTTTCAAAAAATCCGTTACATTTTCTTCCGCAATTAGCTTAAAATCTTCTTCCGAAATTAAAAATTTTCCATGAGCATAATCTTTATAAAAAAATTCCAGCCAGATTTTTTGTTTTTCCGCCGACTTTAACGCCAGCAAAAATTCATAAGCCGATACTCCTTTGAAAATTGTTTCCGACTTGTAAATAAATCTGTCTTTGGTTTTTAATTCTGATTCACTGCCGTGATAAATTATTTTCAAATTTTGAAATAATTCTTCGCTTGCTAATTTTTCTATCTGGAAAATTTTCTCACGACGCAAATTTTTTAAAATTGCTTGTGCTTTATTAACTGACTCAAAAATTTTATCAGGAGTTTTTTCTATTTCCGTCAAAATTTCTTCCGAGTACACAGGCAAAAATTTTTTTATTTTGGTTTTCAATTTACTTTCCGCTATCCACATCTGCACAGCAAAATTTATCGTCAATTCGTCTGATACAAATTTTTCGGAATAATTTTTTACTGCATCAATTCCGTCTTTTAATGAAATTACTTCGCTGTCCCTTTCAATCAATCCTCGAATTTGTAAAAATTCCAGCACATCTTCCAACTTTTTATTTTCCGAAAAATATTTTTCTGTTTCTTCAATCTCCAACGCATTATAAAATTTTGTCAAAAAACATTCTTGACCATCTGATGAATTTTCCTGCCATTCTTCCAATAATTCAAACTTCGCGTCATTTTTCAAAGTCCATTTATTATTTTCAATATCGCAAATTTTATACCAGTGCGGATCGGTGTAAATGCTTTCTGCCGACATCAACCGCAAATAATTTGCCGTGCTGAATTTATATTTTTTTGTTCCGCCATAATACGGACGCTCCGAAAAATTTTTCGCATTTATCATTTGTCCGTCGTTCTTGCGAATTTGCTCACAAAGTTTTTTACCGACCTCGCGGCGATTTTCAAAAATTTCCTCTCGCGTCATCTACCGTCACTCACTATCCGTTTCATTTTTGTCCGATAAAGAATTTATTTTTTTGAAAAAATCATCGTCATTTGTCATTGGAGTTTCAAATTCTGTTTTTTCGTCGGACAAGATTTTTTCGTCTTTAATCTCTAATTCCGATTTTTCCGTCGATAAAATTTTTTCATTTTGGGTTTCTGATTCGGAATTTTCTTCCGTATTCAAAATCTGCTGATTATTTTTTAATGCGTCAACTATGGTTAAAACCGACGCGGACGAAATATCTAGATTATTATTTTTAATTTCTTTTTTCACCTGTGCGAAAATTACATCTACTTTTTGATTCTGAAGTTTGTCGATTGCCGCACAAATTTCTTTTTCTTTGTCGTCTAACTTTTTGCGAAACTCTCGCACTTCAATCAATTCGGCATTTTTCTTTTCCAAACTTTTCTCCAGATTTTTTAAAGACAACTGTTTCATAAATTTTTCTTCCTTCCAAAATTTTTAAAATTTTTTCGGCGGCTTTTCCAAACGATTTTTATTCGCCGTCAATAATTCACATAAACTTTGCTCATTGAACGTATACAACAGTCCAACTTTTTCAATGATTTTTCCCGCATATATCAGTCGTGCCAAATGTCGCATTTCTTTTTCTTCGCTCGATTCTTTATCCACTTCCTCAATTTGATTTTCTAAATTTTTCAGATCTGCCATCAAATTTTTACATTCCGATTTGAGCCACTCCGATTTTTCTTTTCTCAATTTCCCCTCACCGTTTGCCACTATATCACAAAAATTTTTACTCTGCTGAAAATGCACAAAAAATTGTGCAAAAATAGTGCATCGGGATTTTTTGATTTGTGCTATCATATCCGAGTAATGAATTTTTCTGCGATGTTCATTTTCGCATTTCACTTCGTGAAACGCTCAAAGGTGCTGATTCTAACGCCACTTACGGCGATTTAAACTTTGCCATTCGCATTCGCTCATTGAACCTGCGGTTGGCTGAAAAATTTTTGGAAGGGAGAAGGAAAATTTTATGGCGATGTTCTTTTTCAGACTTAAATCTGATAAGAAACCCGACGGAACTAAAATTTCTGCCGTCAAGCACGTTGATTATATTCGCCGCGAAGGTAATTTTGCCCAAGTCGAACAATGGGAACAAAATAATAAATTCGTCGGCAATTTTATTTCTTCGGCTGAAATTAAAGACGCTTGCGGCGGTCAAAATTTTCTCCTCTACAAAACCGATGAGTTCGGCTCTATTCGTAATACTGAAAATGGCATCGAAGTTACAGAAAATTCTTCTCCCACCACTCTTGCCATTGCTCTTTCTCTCGCCGATGAAACTATGAACCATAAACCGCTCATTATTTCCGGCACTCCTGATTTTAAAAAATCGGTGATCACTGCCGCTTTACTCGCCAACCTCGATCTTTCTTTCAAAGACAAATTTATGCAAGATGAATTTATTCATCAAAAGGAGATTTTAGAAAATGACAGAAAAAAATTCGTCCGAAACGGTGGAACAATTATTTCAAAGCGACCAAATCCCAAGCCCTGTTTTGCACCTGCTCACGCAAAAACAATCGAAACTGCTACCAAAATCGGACTTCGCTTGCCAACATTGTCCGAACTCAATTTGGTTCATTCAGAATCAGAAGGAACTGACTTGCTTTTGCAAGATGATGAATCTCGTCAGCTGGAACAATTCGCAAAAGACTTCTATAACAATGTGCGATGGAATTTTTCTGACGAACGAAAAAAATTAGCTCAATGGACTGCAAATAAAATTTTGGAACGCATCAATGAAAATATGCAACAAGTTTTTGCAAAATCTCACGTCGAATATATCAACCGCGAAAAAGCATTTGCCAATCGCGGCGGTTGTGTTTTTCATTCTCATAAGTTGCCAAAGTGGGCAAAAAATGACCCGAAAAAATTTTTTCAAGCTGCCGATAAATATGAAAGTAAAGGAAATCGGCGGTATATGGAAATTGTGTTTGCTCTCCCCAATGAGTTGAAAACGGTTGAGCAATACAAACAGATAATTGACGCTTTTATTGAAAAACATCTCAAAGACCATTATTTTGCTTACGCCATTCACGAAAAAATTGGTGCATTATCCGAAAACCAACGCCACCCTCACGTTCATATTATGTTTTCGGAGCGAATGATTGATGACGTTGAAAAAATCAAAGAGCGATCCGCTTGTAATTTCTTCAAGTATCCTGCTCGCAAGAAAAAAGACGGATCGGAAGCGACTTTTGAAGAAAAATTTAAACGCGGTGCTCCCAAAAATCGCCATTGGGCTGAAAAATCTTTTCTTTCCATTCTTCGTGCTGACTTTGCTCAAATTCAAAATGATGTTTTAGAGAAAAACGGCTTTTCTATTCGCATTGATCACAGAACTCTGAAAGCCCAAAAAGAAGAAGCTGAGCGTAATGGAGATATTTTTCTTGCTCGACTTTTTAACCGTG
>JAFZMV010000031.1 GCA_017553205.1 Selenomonadaceae bacterium
ATACTTTTTCAAATTTTATGCATGGGCATTTCACAATTTGGTCAAAATGATAAACTTTTAGAAATTTAACCTTAGTTTCCTTATTTTTTAGGAAATTTTTTTACATTCTTTAATAAATGATATTCAAAAATTGCAAAATCAGAAAAATGAATTTCAAAAAATGTTGTAATCTGAATTATTTTTCTCAGAAATTTTTTCCAATTCGAGGCGAACACATTTTTATGAAACACCAGTGATTAATTGATTCTAAAAATTTGACACAAAAAGCGTAATGATATATAATCAATAACGGCTATGGAGAGGTGTCCGAGTGGTTTAAGGAGCCGGTCTTGAAAACCGGTGATGCTGAAAGGCACCGTGGGTTCGAATCCCACCTTCTCCGCCATTTTTTTTTGCAAAATATCGAGTGACAAAATTTTTTTATAAATTTCTTGAAGGGCGGTTAATATCATGGCGATGATTGACAACGAAGACAAAAATTTAGTCGAGAAAAAAATTTCAAGCGAAAAAATTTTCGACGGCGTACTTCTCCATGTATTCAAGGACGAAGTTGAACTTCCTAACGGCAATACTGCAACTCGCGAATGGATTAAGCATCCCGGTGCCGCAGCAGTAATTCCTATTCTGCCCGACAACGAAATTATTTTGGTTCGCCAGTTCCGCTATCCTGTAGGGCAGGTGACTTTGGAAGTTCCCGCCGGAAAATTGGATAAACCAAACGAAGATCCCGTAGAATGTGCTAAACGTGAACTTTCTGAAGAAACAGGATACACTACAGAAAATATTTGGAAACTCACGACAATTGCAACTACCGTCGGTTTTACAAATGAAGTGATTCATCTTTTTGCGGCGAGCGATTTAAAACTGGGCGAGCAACACACTGATACTGACGAATTTATTAACGTCGTGAAAGTTCCTTTGACTGCCGCCCTTCATATGGTTGAAACAGGAAAAATTATTGACGCAAAGTCTATTATTTCCATTCTGCTTTTGGCACAACAAATTTTTCATAAAAAATAATTTGGAGGTTTCTTGATGTTTGACGATTTTGGCGGCTTTATCATGAATTTGATAACCGGTTTTCCCGGAATAATAATCGCGATGGTTGTTCATGAATTTGCTCATGCAAGAGTTGCATACGCACTCGGAGATTTTACGCCGAAACTTGCAGGACGTTTAACTTTAAATCCCGCCGCCCATGTTGATCCGATTGGTTTGTTGATGTTGGTTATAGCACATTTCGGCTGGGCTAAACCTGTCCAAATAAATCCCTACAATTTTCAAAACCCCCGCAGAGATGAAATTCTTGTTTCGGTTGCAGGACCTGCCGCAAATTTAATCACGGCTTTTATAACCGTAATTTTCATGGCTCTTCTGTATAAAATGGGCGTTGAAATGTCACAGGGCATGAGATTAGTTTTATCGCTTATCATGATTATCAACATAAATTTTGCGATTTTCAACATGATTCCGTTCCCGCCGCTTGACGGTTTTCACATTCTGCAAAATGTTCTCCCTTACGAACTTGCAAGAAAACTTGAAGGACTGGAAAGATACAGCTTTATTTTTCTGATAATAATTTTAATGACTCCGATTCTGAGTTATATTTTTGTACCGATGCAAAGATTTATTCTCGGAATTTTTGAGGCGATAGTAAATTTGTTTTTCTGAAGAATATAAAACGAAATACCTCGCAGATTGTTGCGGGGTTTTTTAATTTCCGTCGGAAGAAAAAGCTAAAACAAAAATTTCTTTTGCACCAAATTTTTTCAAAACCTTTGCACATTCTGAAACAGTCGAACCTGTTGTATAAATGTCATCGAGAATTAAAATATTTTTCCCTTTCACGTCGATATCTTCAGTGGCAGAAAAAGCATCTTTCAAAACTTCTTTTCTTTCGTCCTGATTCAAACTGAAAAGTTTTTGAGTGAATTTACTTCTGATTAAAAAATTTTCAATCGGAATATTTTCAGCCGTCAAAAAATCTCGAAAAATTAAATCTGTTTGATTGTAGCCACGTTCAGCCATTCTTTTTTCATGAAGCGGAACAAAAACGGCGACATCAATTTGAGAAAGAAAATTTTTCAGTTCGGAATTTGTTGCGGAGACGGTTAAAATTTTTTTCAGCGTCGGTAAAAATTTTAAATCATTTTCAAATTTCAAACGGTGCAAAATTTTTTGAGAGCCTGCCCTGTAATTTGTTATGCAGAAAACTTCCTTCAAAATATCAGGCTTATTTTTTTTATAATCCAGACGAAAAATTTTTTCTTTGCATTTTTCGCAAAGTTCCCAGCGTTCATCAATAATTTTCCGACAAACGGGACACATCGGAGGAAAAATTAAATAACTCAAAGTCGTTTTTATGAATTCCCACATTTTTAACCTCGAAAATTTTTTTCAAATTTATCACATTGTTTAGTTTTTAGAACCTGTCTAATATCTCAAAAAAAACGCATTGTGACACGATGAAAAATTCATAAGAAAAGTTACTGGATTGTTATTGTGATGATACTCTATAAAAAAGTTTTTAGACAGTTTCTTAGACAGGTTCTAACACTTTCACCAAAAATTTTTATGAAACGACAGTGAATTTAAATGTATTATTTTTTTACTACACATAAAAAATCCCTCTTCATAGATTTAATATCATGGTGGAAGAGGGACTACTGTCACTTTAATGCAGTCAATCTAAATTAACTGCGGAATTTTTTTAAATTTTTATGCTTAATAATTTTCAGCGGAAATTTCAAAGAAAGCCTGCGAATGGAAACAGATGGGGCAAACATCGGGAGCCTGAACACCTACAACAATGTGTCCGCAGTTTCTGCATTCCCAAATTCTTACGCCAGATTTTTTGAAAACTTCCTGCGATTCAACATTTTGCAAAAGTTTGCGGTAACGTTCTTCATGATGTTTTTCGATTTCCGCGACTCCTCTGAACTGTTCGGCAAGTTCGGTGAATCCTTCTTCGTCAGCCTCTTTCGCCATTCTTGCATACATGTCAGTCCATTCAAAGTTTTCGCCTTCAGCCGCGTGCAAGAGATTTTCTTTAGTATCTCCGAGTTCACCAAGAGCCTTGAACCAAAGTTTTGCATGTTCTTTTTCATTTTCCGCAGTTTTCAAAAACAGTGCGGCGATCTGCTCATAACCGTTTTTCTTCGCGACAGATGCAAAATAAGTGTATTTGTTTCTTGCCTGAGATTCTCCCGCAAATGCCTCACGCAAATTTTGTTCAGTTTTTGTGCCTTTTAAATTTTTAAGTTCAGCCATTTCTTTTTCCTCCATATCAGGGACAATTTTTTCAAAATCAGATGCAGGGTGCTTACAAATCGGGCAGATAAAATCTTCGGGAATTTCTTCGCCGACATATTCATATCCGCAAATTCTGCAACGCCAAATAGTTTGTCCGTCCTCAGTTTTTCCGACTGCTTGCGGTTTCGGTTTAATAAACTGGTGATAATAAGTATAAGTCGCCGAAGGAATATTATTAAATTTTTCCATGTCCACAACGTCCGCGATAAAAATTGAATGAGTTCCAACGTCAACCTGCTGAATAACATTTGCACTGATATAAGAATTTGTTCCTTCAGTGACTGCAAGTGTTCCGTTTTCTGTGCGTTTTACTTGGTGAAAATCTGCGAACTTGTCAACATTTTTTCCGCTCTGAAATCCAAAACATTTGAAGAGTTCAAAATCTGCCGCCTCGCTGATAATCGAAACAGTAAATTTTTTCGACTCGGCAATTAAATCATGCGTGTAGTTCGTTTTGGTTACCGCGATAGAAATTCTTGCCGGCGATGCAGTAACTTGAGTTACCGTGTTGATGATACATGCGTTGTCCTTCGTATCAGATTTTGAACTTAAAACAAAAAGCCCGTACTGAACATTAAACAAAACTTTACTGTCCATAAGCTCAACCCTCCTAAAAAAATTTGTATAATTTTATCAAGTGAAAACTTTTTTATCAAGTGTAGGAAAAATATCCGCCTTTCTCCAAAAATTGATAATATTCCCTGACTGCACTGCTCAGCGGAGTGAACGGAGTTTTATAACCTGCACCGATAATTTTTTTCATGTCGGCTTGTGTGTAGCTTTGATATTTTCCGCGAAGTTCATCAGGGAAAGGAGTGTACTCAATTTTTCCGCCGCCATGTGCATCAATCATTGCTTGTGCCGCTTGATTAAAAGTTTGTGCTCGACCTGTGCCGCAATTATAAATTCCGTTTGGAATATCATTTTCCATGCACCACAAATTTACTTTGACAACGTCCTTGACGTAAACAAAATCTCTTTGCTGTTCTCCGTCCGCGTAACCGTCAGTGCCTTTAAAAAGTTTTATAATTTTTCCGCCGAGTTTCATGCGTTTATACATTTGATAAAAAATTGATGCCATTTTTCCCTTGTGCTGTTCCTGCGGTCCGAAAACATTAAAATATCTCAAGCCGACAATTTTACTTTTAGCCTCGCCCATAAATTGACGGACATATCTGTCAAACATGAGTTTTGAAAAAGCGTAAGGATTTAAAGCATGCTCACATTCGTCATATTCACGGAAACCTTTTTTTCCGTCCCCGTAAACCGACGCACTGGACGCATAAATAAACGGAATTTGACGATTCACACAGAAATTTAAAAGTGCTTTTGAATATTCGTAATTTGTTTTCATCATGTAATTTACGTCATATTCCATTGTATCAGAGCAGGCACCCTCATGAAAAATTGCGTCAATTTCCAATCCGAAAAAATCACTCTTCGTAAAAGTTGCAAGAAAATCATCTTTATGCTGATAATCAATAAAGCGAAGTCCCATGAGATTTTTATATTTTTCTTCGCCCGACAAATTGTCAACAACTAAAATATCAGTGCGTCCTCTGACGTTGAGTTCATGGACAATATTACTGCCGATAAAACCTGCACCGCCTGTCACAATAATCATTTAAACCAACTCCTCGTAAAAATTTTTTATGAAACAAATTATTTGCATTGTTAAAAATTTATACAAAAAAAATCTGCCGAAACGATTTTTCCAAATCATTTTTCGGCAGAAAATTTTTTAATCCTGCAGTCGTTTAAACTGCATTTATCAAGGTTTATTTTAATCTTTCAATATGGAAAGTTCCGCGAGAAACTTCTTTTCTGTGGCAGTGCGGACATTCATTTCTGATAATTCCCGTGTATCCGCAGACAGGATCTCTGTCAACAGGGTGATTTATACTGAAGTATCCCATATTTGAATCATGCATTGCTCTGACAACCGCCTCAAATGCAGAAACATTTTTTGCGGGATCGCCGTCCATTTCAACGTAAGCAATATGACCTGCATTACAAAGAGCATGATAGGGAGCCTCAATTTGAATTTTATCATTTATGCAGATCGGAAAATAAACGGGAACATGGCTGGAATTTGTCATGTAATCGCGGCTGGTAACTCCTTTAATAAATCCGTACTGTTTTCTGTTTGCACGCTGAAATTGTCCTGCAGTGGATTCGGCAGGAGTTCCAAAAGTTGTCCAATTCCGCGTTTCAAGTTTTGTATATTCGTCAGTGCGATGACGAAGATGACCGACGATTTTTAAGCCGAGTTGTTGAGCCTCTTCGCTCTGTCCGTGATGTTTTCCGATTAAAGCAACAAGACATTCAGCCAATCCGCAGAAACCGATTGAATAACTTGCATGTTTCAAAACTTCTTTTATTGAATCAGTGGGCTTTAATTTATCTGAACCCATCCAAACGCCTTGACCCATTAAGAAGGGATAATTATAAACGTGCTTTTCTTCAATCGTCTTGAGTCTGAAAAGCAAGTAGTCATGAGAAATTGTGATATATTTGTCGTAGAGTTCAAAAAATTTATCAACATCGCCTTTTGATTCAAGGGCGAGTTTCGGAAGATTTATCGTCACGAAAGAAAAATTTCCGCGACTTCCTGACTGTTCTGCTCCGTTGACATTCGACATGACACGAGTTCTGCAGCCCATGGTTGCAACGTAGCTGTTATAATCGCCGGGCTTGTAGTACTGAATATTATATGGTGCGTCGAGATTTACAAAATTTGGGAAAAGTCTTTTTGCACTGACTTTGCAAGCCTGTCTGAATAAATCATAATTCGGGTCGTCAAGATTATAATTAACTCCCGCTTTAAGCTGAAAAACAGAAATCGGGAAAATTGGAGTTTCACCGTTGCCCAAACCTGCCTCAATGGCGTTTAAAACTTCGCGTGTTGCGAGTCTGCCTTCGGGACTGGTGTCCATGCCGTAATTTATCGAACTGAAAGGAACCTGAGCTCCTGCACGACTGTGCAACGTATTAAAATTATGTATAAGTGCTTCCATAGCCTGATGAGTTTCTTCCTCAACATCTTTGCAAGACTGAATATAAATTTTTTTGGCAAGTTTTTCACTGCCGACAATCGCAGTTAAATTTTCTATTGCGGCAGGATTTTCTTTTTCGGAATAAGTGCAGATATTAAAATCAATTTCTCCATTCGGTTCAACGTCGCAAAATTCACAGGCACGCTGAATTTCAGATTTAAGAATTTTTTTGAAAGATTTTCTTACGCCTTCAGCCATTGCATAATCAAAAGCGTTAATCGACTGCCCGCCGAACATGTCGTTTTGATTGGACTGAATGGCAATACAGGCAAGCGAAGAATAAGAGCGGATCGAATTAGGTTCACGCAAAAAACCATGTCCTGTTGAAAAACCTCCATGAAAAAGTTTCAGCAAATCAATTTGACAACAGTTTAAAGTTATCAACGAAAAGTCTTTATCGTGAATATGTATAAAATTTTCTCTGTCAGCTTCTTCAAATTCTTCCGGCAAAACATAATTATCAACGAAAAATTTTGAACCTTCCGCACCAAGTTTTAACATAATTCCCATTGACGCATCAGTATTGATATTTGCATTATCTCGTTTTAAATCCACCTTGACGGAATCAGTGAAAAAAATATCGCGGTAAGTTTCCATGAGTTTTTCTTGAGCCTCACGCCGCTGGGCATGTTTCTGCCTGTATACTATAAAATGTTTTGCCGCGTCGAAAAAATTATTTTCCATTAAAGATTTTTCGACTTGATCTTGAATTTCCTCCACGCTGATTCCGTCTTTGTCAGAAATTGCAAGTTCGACAGATTCGGTAACACGCTCAATATCTTCCTGCGAAAGTTTGTCATTGTCAGTTGATGCGTCACGATTCGCACCGGCAATGGCGTTAAAAATTTTTTTTCTGTCGTAGCTTACTTTATAACCTGACCTTTTTGTAACGATTTTTAATTTCATCGCTCTCGTCCTTTCATAAAAATTTATTGCGGATATTTTACAGACGAAAATTTTTTTAATCAAGGCTCGAATTTTAGCCCGAAACTTATTAAAAATTTCATCATGAAAAATAGAAGTCTATTCTTTCGCCAAAAAAAAAAATGTGTCAAAAACTTGACAAGGAAAAATTTTTTCAAAACAGAAAATCTGCAAAAACCATGTTGCCCAGTTTCATACCGTGTGAAGTCAAAAAAATTTTCCCGTCTGAATTTTCCAGCAGACCGAGCGAAATATTTTTTTCGATAACTTTTCCGTAAACTTCAAAAATATTTTCGCCGAAAAGTTTTTCAAAATTCTTTATTTCAATTCCTTCGACCATTCGCAGACCGAGAAAACAAAACTCTTCCATAGCATTTTTTTTAGTAATAACTTCTTCGACTTCAGAAATATTTTCTCCCGCAAAAACTTTTTCAATGTATTTTTGAACGTTGCAAATATTTGACGTGCGAATTTTTCCGTCATAACTGTGAGCTCCCGCACCGAATCCGAAATATTTTCTGCCCGTCCAGTATCCGAGATTGTGGCGACTCTCAAAACTTTTTTTCGCGAAATTGCTGATTTCGTACCGCCTGTAACCAAATTTCGGCAAAGTTTCCATGATGAAGTCATACATTTTTTCGCTGAGTTCGTTATCGGGCAAATTTAAATTTCCTGCCTTCAAAAGTTTTTCAAAATTTGTATTCTCTTCAATTTCCAGCCCGTAAATTGAAATATGCTGAACTTCCAAATTTGCGGCAGTTTCCACAGAATTTTTTAAATCGGAAATTTTTTGATTCGGAAGAGAATACATTAAATCCACGCTGATATTGTCAAAAAATTTTTTCGCGGTTTGAACAGTTTCGACTGCGATTTTTGAATCGTGAATCCTTCCGAGAATTTTTAAAATTTCATCGTTAAAACTCTGCACGCCCAAACTCAAGCGGTTAAATCCGATTTCACGAAGACCGAATAAAAATTTTTCGTCAACTGTGCCGGGATTTGCCTCGATTGTGATTTCAGAATTTTCTTCAATAAAAAAATTTTCATTCAACGCATTAAAAATTTTTTCAAGCTGATTTATTTTTAAAATTGTGGGAGTGCCGCCGCCAAAATAAATTGTTGTCAGTTTGCAATTTTCTTTTTTCGATAAAATTTCTTTTGTTAAAGCGTCAACATAATTTTCAATTTCGTTTTCTTCGCCGATTTTTGAATTAAATGCACAGTAATTACATTTTTTTTTGCAGAAAGGAACGTGAATATACACAGAATCCAAAACTATCACCTTAATTTTTTTCAGTGCAGAAAAAAACTCCCGTCGGAAATTTTCCTCAGGGAGTCTTTTTACCGAAGTGTGATGAAAATAGAGTCAGGCAAGAACTCTCGCCAATCTCATAAATTGAGGATCAAGATTTTTTTTGTTATTAACAGCGTCATGAAGATTTATCGAAACAACATGACCGCGATTGAATCCAAAGACAATATCAGAAAGTCCCGAAATTATTGCAAGTGCCGCATGTTCCCCGAGTTTGCTGGCATTTACGCGGTCAATTACTGAAGGAGAACCGCCACGCTGAATGTGACCAAGTTTTGAAACTCTTGTATCGCGTCCTGTTTTTTCTGCAACAATCGGTCCAATTTCTGCGGCTTTTCCTGCACCTTCCGCAACTACCATCAAAATATATCTTTTGCCTTTGTCATATTCGGCTTTCATACTGCTGCAAATTTCATCGAGGTCGTAAGGTTCTTCGGGAACAAGAATATACTCGGCACCGCCTGCAATTCCTGAAACCATTGCAAGCCAACCGCTGTTTCTGCCCATAACTTCAAGAACGATAATTCTTCTGTGAGCAGAGGCAGTATCGCGAAGTTTATTCATAGCGTCAATAATTGTGTTTGCCGCAGTATCACAACCGATTGTATATTCACTGCCCCAAACATCATTATCAATCGTGCCGGGAAGTCCTACAATCGGAATGCCCGTTTCTTTGCTGAGAGTAGATGCTCCGCGAAGACTTCCGTCACCGCCGACGACCACCAAGCCCTGAATTCCTCTGTCTACCAAATTTTTATAACCGAGCATGCGTCCTTCAGGAGTAGTAAATCTCTTACAACGTGCAGTTCCTAAAAAAGTTCCGCCACGTTGAATAATATCGCTGACATCTTTTGATTCCATCTCAAAAATTTCTTCGTCAAGCATGCCATGATAACCGCCGCGAATTCCCCAAACTTTAACGCCTTGATGCAAAGCTGTTCTCGTTACCGCACGTACAGCCGCATTCATTCCCGGACTGTCTCCGCCGGATGTCATAACCGCTATACTCTTAAGCATACACAATCCTCCCCTGCAGAAGAAAATATATCTCCTCAAAAATTTTTGGTTATAATAACATAAATTCTTCAAATTGCAAAGAAAATATCATGACTAAAAAAATTTTGACTTTGTATTTTTTCGCCTGATATTTCCCGCGTTTATTGAAAAAATTTTATTGCTGTGTTATATTTCTGAAAATTTTTTGTTTCGTCATTGAAAAAATGGGAGAAAAGAGGTATTAAAAAATGCATGAAGGAATTTTAGTTTGGCATGGAGATTCCATTGCTGCGAAGTACTTCAGCAACGGCGAATTGATTTTTGAAAAAATCACCGTAGGACAGGAAGTCGAACTTTTTCAAAATGGTTTTTGGCATAAAGTTAAAATTCATTCGACGACTGACGAACCTTATATTGAAGATTGGAATTACGGTAACTGTCTTGGCTGTGAAGTGAGAATTGGCAAAATTGCCTCTTGACATAACCTTTTTTGAGTGGTATATTACGCGGGCATTGCGGAGAGTTGTCCGAGTGGTTGAAGGAGCACGACTGGAAATCGTGTGTGCGCTGATACCGTACCGAGGGTTCGAATCCCTTGCTCTCCGCCATTATTATTTCCAGAAAGAGTTTCAGCTGTGGATGCAGAAACTTGATCTTATTGAACTTATTTATCCGTACTGACAATCTCGCCAGGGCATACGCAGCAACGAGAGGCCATTGTAGAACGGTAAGTTTCAATTTCAGGTCGGGTTTTTGCATCGACGGCTGAATTTATTTTTCAGTTTTTTTAGCATCATAAAAAAATTTTTTTTAAAGGTAAGATATTTCATGCGGGAAAAATTTTTTATTTGTATTTTTCTAGGAATTATTTTTGCTTTTCAGTTTTATCAAATTCATGATTTAAAACTGATGATTCAAAATCAAAATATCGGAAGAACTTTTCAAAATTCCGAAAAAAATCTTGATGAATTAAAATTTTTGTCTTGTGCTGTTCCTGTTGAAGGTGAAGGAATTATTATAAGACTTGATGACAGTTCAAAAGTCACCAAAAGCGGCGAGAATCCAAATTTGTATGTAGTTCATGATGATGATATTCTTCGCGTGATAAACGAACTTAAAGCGGCGGGAGCGGAGGCAATTTCAATTAACGGGCAAAGATTGACGGCAGTAAGTGAAATTCGCTGTGCAGGGCCTACAATTTCCGTGAATAATGTCAGAAGTTCTGCACCTTATGAAATTTGTGCTATCGGAGAAAAAAAATCTCTGGAAAATTCCATAAAAATGCGTGGAGGTGTAGAAGAAACTTTAAAAGTCTGGGGAATTCAGCTGGAAGTTGAAGTTAAAGACAAAATTTTTATTCCCGCTTATAAAGGAGAAATTCAAAACAGATACGCCAAAATTGTTGAGTGATTTTTTGCACGAAATTTCAAAGTAGCATATTACACACGTATATTTTGCACTGTAAATTTTACGGAATTTTTATAGTATACAGCCGTAATAAAAATTTACCGAAATATAAATCGAAAGGAGTGTGTAATATGTTTGCAGTTAAACGTGTGGAAATGGTAAATAAAACTTTCCGAATGTCGGTAGATTTGGTTAAACGTCTCAGCATTGTTGCACAGGCTCAGGACGTTTCCATGAATAATTTGGTTTCTCAGTGTTGTGAATATGCTTTGGACAATATGGCAGCGAATAAAAAAGTTACTGCCCGCGATGTCGAAGAATAAAAAATTTTTTAAAGCGTTGAAACTTTCTGCAGTGAAAATTGCGGAAAGTTTTTTTGTTGCGAAACTTCCAAAAAGTTGACATGAAAATTTGCTTTTTGTAAAATCGCCTAAAAATAAAAAACGAGGTTGACAAAAATTTTAAGAGAATTTTTCAAAAATATTTTTTCGGCAGTCGGTTTATTTTCTGTGATGATTTTTTTTACGGCTTGCAGTGGAGAAGATTCTCCCGAAAAAGCCTTAACGGAAATGCAGTACTCGTTTGAAGAAAAAAATTTTCAACAGCTTTTAATTCGTGCAGATTTGGAAAAATTTTTCGCACAGACTTATGACGATGTGACAGTTGAACTTGTCAAAAATTGTGCAGAGTACGGAAAAAAATATCCCGAAGATCCATATTTTCAGCACGACGCGGAATTTTTACGGAAGTACAATTCGGAACATAGAGAACTGCATTTAAAATTTTTGAGGGACGTTGCAACGGCTTATTTTGAAAAACTTCCCGAGCCTGAAACTCCCGAAAAAAATCCTCATGCTTATGTCGCCAATGAATTTGAAAAAATCCGTCTTTCTTCAAATGCCGTCATAAAAGATATTCAGACTGACGGAAATAAATCAGTAATGACAATCGAAATGCGGGGAGATGATTCTATTCGCGGACAATTTATAGGCACTCTGACTTTTAAAATTTCTTTCAGCAGGGACGAAAAAAATTTTTGGCGTTTGAATAAAATTGAAAATCTTGACGAACTTACGCCAATTCTTGTCGATAAAGCTGAAATGATTTGGATAACCTTTTACAATTAGGAATTAGTAACGCATAATTCGTAATTATAAGAATGTTAGAGAATTTTCAATTACGCACTACGCATTTCGCATTGAAAATAAGGAGGAATGAGAAATTAAAAGGCGATAAAAAATTTTTTTCAATTTAATAAATAGGGGGAATTACTTTGGCAACTTATTACAATGAACCGTCACACACTTTTGGAGAGTATTTACTCGTACCGGGCTATTCGTCAACACAATGTATTCCGGCGAATGTAAATCTTTCAACTCCGCTGGTAAAATTCAAACAGGGAGAAGAGCCGAAACTTTCTTTAAACATTCCGATGACTTCGGCAATTATGCAGTCAGTTTCAAATGATACTATGGCTATCGCATTGGCAAAAGAAGGCGGAGTTTCATTTATTTACGGCTCGCAGACAATTCAAGAACAGGCGGCAATGGTTGCCCGCGTAAAAAATTATAAGTCGGGATTTGTTTCAAGCGATTCAAATTTAAAACCGACAACAACTTTGCGGGAAGTTTTGCAGCTTCTTGAAAAAACTGGTCATTCAACAATGGCGGTCACTGAAGACGGACTGCCCACAGGAAAACTTTTGGGAATTGTCACAAGCCGTGATTATCGCGTGACAAGAATGTCAGGCGATGAACTTGTACAGGATTTCATGACACCTTTTGACAAATTGATTTACGCCGACGCAGAAACTACAACACTTTCGATGGCTAATGATTTAATCTGGCAACACAAATTAAACATGCTCCCGCTTGTCGATAAAAATCAAAGACTTCGTTACATGGTTTTCAGAAAAGATTACACTGACAATAAAACTAATGCTCTTGAACTTATCGACAACAAAAAAAGATATATTGTCGGTGCAGGTATCAACACTCGCGATTATGCCGAAAGAGTTCCCGAACTTTTGAAAGCAGGTGCGGACGTTCTTTGTATTGACTCTTCGGAAGGTTTCAGCGAATGGCAGAAAATTACTATTGAATATATTCATAAAAATTTCGGCGAAGATGTCAAAGTCGGTGCGGGAAATGTTGTTGACGCGGACGGATTTAATTTTCTTGCTGATGCGGGAGCGGATTTTGTCAAAGTCGGTATTGGCGGCGGCTCAATTTGTATCACCCGCGAAACAAAAGGTATAGGACGCGGACAGGCTACAGCGGTTATTGATGTCTGCAATGCCCGCGACGAATATTTTAAAAAGACGGGAATTTATATTCCGGTTTGTTCTGACGGCGGAATTGTTCATGATTATCATATGACTTTGGCTCTGGCTATGGGTGCAGACTTTTTGATGTTGGGAAGATATTTTTCACGCTTTGACGAATCTCCGACGGATAAAATTAGAATTAACGGAACTTACTACAAAGAATATTGGGGCGAAGGTTCCAACCGTGCAAGAAACTGGCAACGTTATGACTTGGGTGGCGACAGAAAACTTTCTTTTGAAGAAGGCGTTGATTCTTATGTTCCTTATGCAGGACCGCTTAAAGATAATATTGACTCGACACTTGCAAAAATTCGCTCGACAATGTGCAACTGCGGTGCTTTGAATCTTGCAGAACTTCGCGAAAAAGCAAAAATAACTTTGGTTTCTGCCGTCAGTATTGTTGAAGGCGGAAGTCATGATGTTATTCTTCGCGACAAAATTAACGTGTAAAAAAAATTCGCTAAAAAATTATTTTCTTAAATGAAAAAATCCCCGTCGAAGAGATTTTTCCGACGAGGATTTTTTTATTTTTGTTTTTCTTCTGCAAGTTCTTTTTCCAGCTTGGAAACTTTTTTTATAAGTTCGGGAACTTTTTTTAAAGCGGCTTGAAGTTTCAGCCATTCGCCGTGACTTTGAAGAGGAAAACCCGCTCCAAAAAATCCTTCCGGCATGTCATGAGAAATTCCTGAACGAGCCGCATAAACAGAATTACCGCCAATTTTTATATGACCGACTGTTCCGACCTGTCCGCCGAAAGTTACATTATCTCCAACAGTCGTAGAGCCTGAAATCCCTGTTTGTGCAACGATTAAACAATTTGCACCGATTTTGCAGTTGTGACCGATATGAACAAGATTATCAATTTTTGTTCCGTGACCGATTATTGTTGAACCCATCGCTGCCCTGTCAATTCCGACGTGAGCTCCTATTTCAACATTATCTTCGACAATAACATTTCCGACTTGAGGAACTTTTGTATGCACGCCTTTTGAAGTTGTGAAACCAAAACCGTCAGAACCGACAACCGCCGAAGAATGTATCACACAATTTTTTCCGATTCTGCAATGTTCGCGAATCGTTACGCTTGAATAAATAACAGAATTTTCTCCGACTGATGCATATTGTCCGATATAAACATGCGGATAAATCACCGCACCGCTTTTTATTTCCGCGTTGTCATCAATTACGGCAAAAGGCATTATCGAAATATTTTCTCCGAGTTTTACATTTTCACCGATATGAGCCTTGTCACTCACTCCGAGCGGAATTTTTATTTTAGGCGTAAAAATTTCCAAAAGTTTTGCAAAAGCCGCCTTTGAATCAGCAGATTTAATCACATTTTTTGGAAGTTCTCCGGAAAAATTTTCAGGCATGATAACTGCGGACGCATTGGAATTTTTTGCGGACTCCGCATGAAGATCATCTGCAAAAGTCAAAATTCCTTCTCCTGCCGTGTCGATACTTCCCAGACCAAAAATTTTTATTGAGCCGTCGCCGATAAGTTCTCCGCCGATTATTTCAGAAATTTCTTGTAAAGTTTTTTCCATTTCCCTCACCTTCACTGAAGTTTTTTAATAACTTCGTCCGTCAAATCAATTCCGCCTTTTAACACAATCGGATTTTCTTTTGAACTGTCAACAATCGCGTCAAGATCATTTTTCTTTGCTATATCATTCATAGCCTCTTGGATTTTATGCTGGAGTTGAGTGGCGTACGACTGATTTATTCCCATAAGTTTTCTTTGAAGATCTCCCTGTGCTTTTAATTTTTCTTCATCTGTCCAGTTGGGATTTTTTTCAAATTCTGCCTGTGCTTCTTTCTCTATTTCTTCAACTTTTTTTTGACCTTCTTCAATAACCGCCTTTATCTGCGTGGATTCTGTCATAACTCTTTTTCCGTCAACGTAGCCGAGTTTGACTTGTCCGCAGCCGGTTATAACAAGCGACGCGGTAATTAATAACGCCGCCAAAATTTTTTTAGATAATTTCAATTTTTAATCCTCTTTTCTGATATTCCTAATTAGTTTTAAGTTTCATGGATTTTATTATATCGTTCGTCAAGTCGGGAGTATCTTTTCCTATATAAATCATGGCACCGGGAGATTTTTTCAAAGTAAAATCAAATTTATCTTCTTTGAAAAGTTTTTCGTCATCGTGACGACTTTTTAAAAAAATCGCCTCAAGTTTTAACATTGCCCCGAGTTTTCCCGCCTCTTCAGCTATATAATCCAAAATTTTATTTTCAATCAACGCACGTTCTTTTGTAACTTCGGTGAGTTCCTCCAAAATTTCTTTACGTCGAATTTGACGAGCCTCAATTTCTTTCGTCGCAGTTTCCATTAAATTTAAATTTCTTTGCTGCGTTTCTTGAATTTTTTGTTGAGCCTCTTCCTGAAGTTTTTGTAAATTTTGTTTAGCTTCCTCTTTAATTCTTGTTTCTTCAGGTGCAATTTCTTTTTCGACGCGTTCATTTATTTCTGCAGTCCACTTTGCCAACATTTCGCCTTGTTTTTGATTTCTTTCCGCAACAAGTTCATCAAGTTCCGTCTGCAGTTCTTTTATTTCTGCGGCGGAAAGTCCCAAATTGTCAGCATTTTGCAATTTTAAAGTTATATTCAAGGCACGATTAAAATAAACGCTTGTTACTTCATCGCGGCGGCGTAAATATTCTTCGCGGGATTCTCTGCGGTATTTTTCTGTAAGCTGATTTTTCTTTGCTCTAAGTTCCGCCATTTGAGAAATAAAACTTTGAGCATTTTTTTCCCGTGCAGAATCATTAAAAGGTTTTTCCTCAATTTTCGGCGGCTCTAAATCTTTCGGCTTTTGATACGGAATTAAAAGTGCGTCAAGTTCCAGATTTAATCTTTTTTCGCGGCTCAAAAGTTCTTCAAGAAGTCCGCCGTCAGGGTGATTGGCTTTTACTTCATCTAAATCAATTACTCCAAAACCTTGAATTGGTTTCGGCTGTTCAACTTTTTTTTCGACGGGCTTAGGCGTTTCATGAAAATTTGAATACAGTCCGCCGCCGACTAATACCGCTGCTAAAATTGCCGCCGGTATTCTGTATTTTTTTTCCACTTCACACCTCCCATAATAAAAAAAATTAGTTGTCAGCTTTTAGATGTTAGTTTTCAGATGTCAGAAAAAATTTCCAATCTCTAACTACTAACCACTAATCTCTAACCACTAACAACTAACCGTCAATTTCTATCTGCTTAGATTATTTTCCGCCGAGTTTTTTGATAACGTCTTGAGTAATATCCTGACCGCCATGAACAACTACAGCTTTTTCAATAACGATACTTAAACCTTTTGCATCTGCGGTGCTTTTAATTGCCTCTTCTACAGATTTTATGATGGGATCCATCATTTCGGCTTGTTTCTGATGAAGTCTTTGCTGGCACTGTCTGTAATAATCTTGTTTTTCCTGATCATTCATGCCCTGTGATTTTTCATCATAATCTTTTTTTACTTCAGCAACTGCGGCACTGAACTGGCTGTCAAGTTCTGAACTCTTCGGGTGCTGACTTAAAACCTGTTCGCGGTCTACAACTCCGACTGCACTGTTACCCGCAGCCGACGCAATTCCTCCGCTTTGAGTGAGTGCAAGAGCAACCACACTGGCGACAAACAGCACGGCAATAACCACGCTGATAATTTTTACCTGTTTCTTCTCCAACTGTATCATTTATAACTCTCCTTCTGTTGACCTTACAACGTTGCGTATTATAGCAGACTGATTTTTTCATTGCAAGGAACTTTTAAATTATTTCACGGGCGTTTCATAAATTTTTAAGCGGAAATGACATAAAGGAGCAGTTTGTCATTGAGAAGACAGGATAAAAGATTTTGCCTGATACTGCGTTTGCTTTTAATCTTAATCAAATATTTTTTGTGTAAAGCAATGGCGAACTTGCGGAAAATATTTATGGTGATATGTGCTTGTTCAG
>JAFZMV010000032.1 GCA_017553205.1 Selenomonadaceae bacterium
AAAAAAATTTTGCTAAACTGCGAGTGGCGAATGTTGCGGTTGGTAGAAAAATCGCTCTGCTGTAAAAAAAGCGTATCAGTGGAAGACTACCACTAAAAAAAAGTGTATTAGCGACCAACGGTCTTTGAGCCGTTTTGAGGAAGTACTCCCTCGCAAGGCTGCAGTATTGTATAAGTCCGGCAAAGAAGTACAAAGACAAAAGTAAGCGGAAGACTCGGAAGAGGCAACCGTGTACGGGCTAATTGGCATAGCCTTTGAGAATAAGGGCGGCTTGACCGTCAATCTTTTCAAGAATCCCCCGCATTTATGCGTGGAGAGTGTCAATTCTTTGAAACTTTTGGATTTTTCATCGTCGAAGCACGGGTGTTTCATGAAATTTTTTTCACGAACTAAAAAATTCGTGAAAAAACCATTCGTTAATTTTTACAGATTTTTGTATGTCATTTATCAAAAATGCAAAGAATTTTCTTAAAAACTGAAAAAATTCAATTCCGATTTTTAAAAGTCAATCACTTTGACCAATTTATGAAACGCCCGTGCTTTACAAAAGTTCGTTTGTTGAAAAAATTTTAATGCTGTGTTATATTCTTCAAAGTTTTATTGTAGAGATATGTCTGAGGTGTTTAAGATTAATTTTATGGAAAACGTTGCAGATAAATTCTAAGTATACATACATTTCACAAAAAATTTTTAAGGTGAGGTTTTTTTTATGAAAGAAAAAGATTTTGAAAAATTTTCGGAAGTTGAAATCGCTTACAAGATTTTAGATGCTTCGGGCAAAGATAATCCGATTTACTACAAAGATTTGATTTTGGAAGTTATTGACAAGAAAAAAAAGACCGTGCAGAATGAAGCGGCGGTAATTTCTGAAATTTACACGATGATAAACATGGACAGCCGTTTTCAGCATGTCGGCGACGGAAAATGGGGACTGACTGAATGGAATCCGCCCGAAGTCAAACGCACTCGCGGAGGTCGTACAAAAACTGCTGCCGCAAAAACGGGAGATGTTAGTGAGTAGTAGTTAGGAGTTAGAAAATCAGTTACTAGCCCCTAAATCCTAGCCCCTGACGACTAACGAAAGGAGATATTTAATGGCGAAATATATTTTTGTAACAGGCGGAGTAGTTTCTTCACTCGGCAAAGGAATTACTGCGGCATCACTCGGCAGACTTTTGAAAAGTCGCGGCTTGAAAGTCACAATTCAAAAATTTGATCCTTATATCAATATTGATCCCGGCACAATGAGTCCGTATCAGCATGGAGAAGTTTTTGTGACGGAGGACGGTGCGGAAACTGATTTAGATTTGGGACACTACGAAAGATTTATTGATATAAATTTGAGTAAAAATTCCAACACTACAACGGGAAAAGTTTATTGGTCTGTTTTGAATAAAGAACGCAAAGGAGATTATCTCGGCTCAACTGTTCAAGTTATTCCGCATATCACCAACGAAATAAAATCCAGAGTTTATTCTGTAGCTGAAGACGATAACGCAGATGTTGTTATAACTGAAGTCGGCGGAACTGTCGGAGATATTGAAAGCCTTCCATTTCTTGAGGCAATTCGTCAAGTAAAAAAAGAAGTAGGAAAAAATGACGCTCTTTATATTCATGTGACTTTGTTGCCTTATATCGGAGCGGCGGGAGAACTTAAAACAAAACCGACTCAACACAGCGTAAAAGAACTTCGGGCAATCGGAATTCAGCCTGATATTTTGGTTTGCAGAACGGAACAGACAATTTCACGCGACATGAAGAAAAAAATTGCTCTTTTCTGCGACGTTGACGAAGATGCAGTTATTGAAAATCGTACTGCCGAAACTATTTACGAAGTCCCGCTGATTATGCAGGCTGAAGGGCTTGATAAAATTGTCCTTGAAAAATTAAATCTGCCGCAATCTCCCGCAAAAATGGAAGAATGGCAGAGAATGGTTTATAAAATTAAAAATCCTGAACGGAAAGTAAAAATTGCTCTCGTCGGAAAATATGTTGAACTTCCCGACGCTTATATTTCTGTTGTCGAGGCTCTTCATCATGCGGGAATTGCAAATTCTGCGGCTGTCAAAGTGAAATTCATCAACGCTGAAAAAATTGAATCTCCTGATGCTGACATGGAAGAAATTTTTAGCGGCTGTAAAGGAATTTTAGTCCCGGGCGGTTTTGGTGACAGAGGTGTTGAAGGAAAAATTAAGGCAATAAATTTTGCCCGCGTAAATAAAATTCCTTTTCTCGGTCTTTGTCTTGGTATGCAGTGTGCAGTTATTGAGTTTGCAAGAAATGTTTGTAATTTTGCTGACGCAAATTCTACTGAATTTAATCCTGAAACAGAAAATCCCGTTATTGCTCTGATGGATTCTCAGCTGACTGTAACTGACAAAGGCGGAACAATGCGACTCGGTGCATATCCCTGCAAAGTTCATGAAAATACTTTTACCGCGTCCGCATATTTCGGCGATGAAAAAATTTCTGAAATTCGCGAACGTCATCGCCACAGATTTGAATTTAATAATAAATTCCGTGAAATTTTTCAACAGAATGGAATGGTTATTGCGGGAGTTCTGCCTGATGACAGCTTAGTTGAGATTGTCGAACTTGAAAAAAATCTTCATCCGTGGTTTGTCGGCTGTCAATTCCACCCTGAATTAAAATCGCGTCCGAATCACCCGCACCCGCTTTTTAAGGCTTTCGTAAATGCGGCTGTAATGAACGGTTAAAATATTTTAGAGTTGGTCAATTTTTATTTTTAAGTCAGCAATTTTATTTTCAATCTGCGAAAATTTTTCTGTTGAAACTGCTGAAGGACTTTTAGACATTTCAAAAATTACATGTTGAAATTTTTCTAATCTCTGCTCAAGAAATTTTCTCAATAGCGGAGATTTTTCTTTTTTTGTCGGTCTGCAGATTTTATCGGAATTTCTGACAGCAAAAATAATTTCGTAAATAATTCCGCCTGCCTCAGCAAGGTCTACATCAGCAACAAAAAAATTATTTTCTGCAATCCATGCATAAATTTTTTCAACAGAATTCATTGGCTGAAGAATTAAATTTTCAGTCGTCAATAAAATGTTCGGTGAATCGTCAAGAATTTTGCAAATTAATCCGCCACCCATTCCTGCAATACAAATTGTATCAACTTCATTTTTTTTCAAAACTTTCAGCCCGTCACCTTGACGAACACTGATAATTTTTTCAAAGCCTGCATCGGAAATATTTTTTTTTGCGGCTTGAACCGGACCAAAATTTTTATCGCTCGCAATTATAAAATGGCAGATATTTTTTTTTGCCAGTTCAATAGCCAAATAACCATGATCTGTTCCGATGTCTGCAACGCGGCTATTTTTCTCCACAAAATTTAAAATAGAATTGAGTCTGTCATCAATCATTTAATCACCCAAAACAAAAAGGACGCTCTCAACGGCGTCCTGTTATTTTCTGAAATGGCTCCCCGAACTGGACTCGAACCAGTGACTCCCTGATTAACAGTCAGGTGCTCTACCGACTGAGCTATCGAGGAATTTAACGTGGGCGAATTATAAAACAAAATCTTTCAACTTGTCAAGATAAAACAAATAATTTTTTTTTTATTTTATGACTTCATCTCGCAAAAATCCCCGTTCATATATCTGCGGCAAAATTTTTTCTTCAAGTTTTTTTAATTCTTCCGAAAATTTTTTAAAATATGCTCCAAATATTACTCCGACGATTAAAATTACCAAAAACTGTGAGAAATTTTTAGCAGACGTGAAATGCGAATAGAAACTCACGAAAAAAATTTAGTATTTATTGTCGTCGGAGTAATATTTTCCACTTCGCAAAATTTATCTCAAAAAAATTCTCATAAAATTTTTTTTACATCTCCCGCCATCTGTTCAAAACTTTTATAGCAATTTCGCGAATTATTACTCCGACGACAATAAATGGTAAAATAAAAGTATGAAAAGAATGAATTTAACTTTACCAACACTCCCTAGATATTAGACATGTCCTTAAAGTCAATCATTTTGACCGATTTATGAAACGACCGTTTTTTTGTTGAGTAATTGACTTTTAAAAAAAATTTTGTAATAATCTGTCATAATTTAGTAGTTCGTGCATATAACAGAGTGAAAATAAAATTTTAGGAGGTTTTAAAAATGAAAAAGGTTCTTTCAATGATGGTTTTGGCGGTGGCTTTGATTTTTGCGGGCAATGGTCAGGCAGAGGCAAGCGAGGTTTTTGTAGGTTCTTACAGTGACGGCACTCCGGTTTATATCGATACTGAAACGATTGGAATGGAGCCGGTTGGTGCAGGTTACTATTTCTGCACAGTCAGAGCCGGAAATGATTACTTGAATTATGAATTCTGGGCTGAATCTGCCGTTTGGAAATACAAAAACTCCGAAGGCTATCATGGTTTTGTTTATGACGGAAGTTCACCGGTAGCAGCAAATATTTTGAATTACATCAGACAGTAAAATAATTTTATAACAATTGAAAAATGCGACGGGAAAAAGTTTCCTGCCGTTTTTTTTCTGCAAATTTTTCATAAAAAAATTTTTAAAAAAAAATCTGTCATAATTTTGGAACTCGTGCATATAATAGAGTGAAAATAAAATTTTAGGAGGTTTTCAAAAATGAAAAAAGTTCTTTCGATGATGGTTTTGATGGTGGCTCTGATTTTTGCAGGTAATTGTCAAGCAGAGGCAAGCGAAGTTTATGTAGGAACTTACAGCGACGGCAATCCGGTTTATGTTTTGACTGAAACCGTTGGAATGTATCCGGCTGGTGCAGGTCTTTATTACTGCACAGTCAGAGCGGGAAATGCTTATTTGAAATATGAATTTTGGGCTGAATCCGCAGTTTGGAAATATAAAAATTCAGAAGGCTATCATGGTTTTGTTTATGACGGAAGTTCACCGATAGCGGCAAATATTTTGAACTATATCAAACAGTAAAATAATTTTATAACAGTTGAAAAAAGCGGCGGGAAAAAAATTTCCTGCCTTTTTTTGTGTTAAAATTTTTAATTCGTGTTTGTAAAAAAATCTGCTATAATATGGCAATTTATTTTCAGGAGATGTTTCAGATGAATGACAAAGGCAAAAAACCTGTAACTATAGATTCCATTTTAGAAGCTGTGAAAAGTTATCAGCCCGACGCAGATTTTGAAACAATTGAGCGGGCGTATTTAGTCGCGGCTGAAGGTCATCGAGGACAAACAAGAGTATCCGGAGAGGCGTACATAATTCACCCGCTGAACGTTGCGGCGATTCTAACAGAGTTACAGCTTGACGACGTAACTATTGCCGCCGCGATTCTTCATGACGTTGTGGAAGATACACTTTTCACACAAGATGAAATTGAAGATATGTTTGGTGCGGAAATCGGACTTTTAATCGACGGAGTAACAAAACTGGGAAAAATTCCTTTCAAGTCGAAGGAAGAACAACAGCTTGAAACTTACAGAAAAATGATAATAGCGATGGCTAAAGATATTCGCGTTATCATGATTAAACTTGCCGACAGACTTCACAACATGCGGACTTTAAAATTTATGCGTGAAGATAAAAGAAAAAGAATTGCACAGGAAACTATGGATTTATATGCCCCGCTTGCAAATCGTCTGGGAATTTCAAATATCAAGTGGGAATTAGAAGATTTATCTTTGCGTTATCTTGAACCCGAAATTTATTATGACTTAGTCGAAAACGTAAAACAGAAACGTCGTGAAAGACAAATTTATATTACCGAAGCCGTCAGACAGATTGAAGAAGAATTTGACGATCTGGACATTCATGCACAAATCAGCGGACGGGCAAAACATTTTTACAGCATTTACAAAAAAATGATTCGCGACAACAAAGAAATCGGAGAAATTTACGACTTGTCCGCAGTCAGAATTTTGGTTGACGATGTGAAAGACTGCTATAACGTTCTCGGAGTTATTCATGCAAAATGGAAACCTATTCCGGGACGTTTCAAAGATTATATCGCAATGCCCAAGTCTAATGGCTACAGAAGTCTGCATACAACTGTTATGGCTTTGGGTTATCCTCTGGAAATTCAAATCAGAACTTTTGCAATGCATCAAATTTCTGAATACGGAGTGGCGGCTCACTGGAAATATAAAGAGTCAGGAAAAAGTATCAGTGCGGATAAATCTGGGGATCAAAAAATGTCTTGGCTCAGACAAATGGTAAATCTGCAGAAAGAAATTAAAGACCCGAAAGAATATTTGGAGGCTTTGAAGTTAGATATTTTCAGCGACGAAGTGTTTGTTTTTACTCCTACCGGAGAAGTCCGTGCACTGCCTGCAGGTTCAAATCCTATTGATTTTGCTTACAGGATTCATACCGAAGTTGGTCATCATTGTGTCGGGGCAAAAGTCAACGGCAAACAAGTTCCGCTCGAATATAAGTTACAAAATGGTGATTTAGTGGAAATTGCCACAAACAGATCTAATCATGGACCTTCACGCGATTGGCTGAATATTGTTGCGTCGAGTGACACGCGGGCAAAAATTCGTTCTTGGTTTAAAAGAGAAAATCGCGAAGAAAATATTTTGCATGGTCATCAACTTATAGAAACAGAATTAAAAAAACTCGGCTACGTTCCGAAAGATTTGCTGAAAGAAAATCGTTTAGATAAAATTGCGAAACGTTTAAACAGTTCTTCGACTTCAGATGATTTACTTGCGGCTATAGGTTACGGCGGAACAAGTTTAAACGGAGTTATTGCCAAACTTGTCGAACTTCACAAAAAAGATATTGATAAAGAAATTTCTTCAGATATTTCCGAAATGCTTAAAGATATTCGTCCGCAAAAAATTTCCAAAAGTAAAAATTCTTCGGGAATTTTGGTTGAAGGGGAAAGCGGACTTTTTGTCAGACTTTCAAAATGTTGCAATCCTATCCCGGGCGATGAAATTTCAGGTTATATTACTCGCGGACGCGGAATTTCTGTTCATCGTGCAGACTGCCCGAATATTTTAAAAGGAACTGATTTGGAAAGAGTTGTTGAAGTTGCATGGGAAAATAATTTGGAAAATGTTTACACCGTTGAAATTGAAATTGTCTGCGTTGACAGAGCGGGAGTTTTGAATGAAATTTTTGCTGTGCCTGCTGAATTAAATTTTAATATTCACGCTGTTCATGCTTCGCCGAATAAGAGCAATAAAACTTCTACGGTTATTCTTGGAATTGATGTAAATAATTCTTCGCAGGTTGAAAAAATTATGAACCGTTTGCGGAGAATTAAAGATATTTACAGCGTCAGCCGACCAATTCAGGAAAGCGGAGATAATAACAGTTGATTTTAAAAATTTTGTGATAAATTAAAAAATATTTTTTCATTCGGTATTGTCGATTGCAATGTCGAATGATTTTTTTTGAAAATTATTTTAAAGTTTCAGTTTGATTCAATAAATCTTCCAAAGTAATTCCGAAAAAAAATTCATTTGTAATTTCATCAAACTTTTTCCACATCGGCAAAGTTTTACAAAGATTTTTTCGCTCGCAAGGTTCACAATCTTTTTTCAAACAATTTACTGCCAATAAATTTTCTGCGTCTGTAAGTTTCAAAATTTCTCCTACAAAATATTCTGCAGGTTTTCTTGTGAGTTTGTAGCCGCCTTTTCTTCCACGTAAAATTTCCAACAAATTATTTTTAACGAGAATTTTTAAAACTGCTTCCAAATATTTTTTTGAAATGTCCTGACGATTTGCAATTTCTTCGAGCGGAATAAATTTTTCGGAATTTTGCTCCGCCAAGTCTAACATTACTCGCAGTGCGTATCTTCCCTTTGTTGAAATCATAAATTTTTCCTCCAAAAAATTTTTCGCAATTATAAACAAAAAAAATTTTTTTTGACAAGAAAAAGTATATTGCAACAATATAGTTTTTTTAGTATAATCTCGTCAATTTATTTTTGGAGACTAACTATTAAAAGTCAAGAAAAATTTTTGAAAGGTTCACCTGTTTTTTTGGAGATGGCAGATAATGCGAAGAAGTTTTTTTGCAACGTGAGAAAGTGCAACAAAGTAGTGCTTGCCTTCGGAACGTTTCTTTCGGTAATAATCTTTGAAAACAGGACACCACAGGCTGACATATTGAGCAGAAATGAAGAGAGCATAACGCAAATATTTTGATCCGCGTTTATCCATTTTGGCTTTTGAAGAAATAAAATTGCCGGATTGATAAGTAGTCGGTGATAAACCTGCAAAGGCTAAAATTTTATCGGGCGAGGAAAATCTGTCAAAGTCGCCAACTTCAGCTTGAATCATCGCCGCCATTTTAAAACTGATGCAGGGTATAGTGGTAATCGGAGAATCTTGAACTTGTGCTTGAATTTGCTCTTCAATTTCTTCGATTTCAGAATCTAAAATTTGAATGAGTTTAATGGTGTGCTTGAGTTCCATAGATTTGGCAGAAATGTAAACGCCGACGGATTTTCTTGCGAGATTGCGAATTTCTTTAGCCTTCATCTTGTCAAGTCTGCCGTTTGAGGAAGACTCAATGAGGTTGGCAAAAATATCGAATCTGGATTTCGCAATATCTTTCGCACTCGGATATTTCAGAAGCATTGAATAAATACAATTCAAGTGCAAGGTTGAAACAACGCTTTCAAGTTCCGGAAACAAAATATTGACAAGCCCGGCAAGAGATTGTTTGAGTTTGGCACGTTGACGAACTTTATCAAAATGATAGCGAGTAAGGGATTTGAGTTCTTCATTTTGAAAAGCGTCGTGAGTGTAAGGCGTAAGGTCGAGATTTGAGGCGAGAATTGCAGCGATGGTCACTACATCAACTTTGTCAGTTTTGGTTTTACGAAGAGTGAGAGATTTTCTGAATTGTAATGCCCTGTAGCCTCAAGTCCAACCTTAACTTCATTTTCGTTGAAGGAACAAATTTTGGCGTAAAGTTCTTCAAAACCTTCAATGTTGTTGGTAATAGAAAACGGTTTTTGAAGTACAGTGCCTTCGAGTGTGCGAATAAAACATTCGTGTTTTTCTTTAGCAACGTCGATGCCGACTAAAATCATTTGAATCAGTCCTTAAAATTTATTGATACCGTGCCACTAACTGCTATGCTAAAGGCAACCTCGTGCTATATAAACCGTCGTACGGTATCTAACTAATCAGCATTTTAGCAAAGAGTTGTGGTCAGAATCTGCCAAAAATAGTCAGGCGATAGGTGAAAAAAACTAATCCACAGTATCTTTGTAAATTATATCGCGTCTTTGGGACGTTAATATCAACAATTTTATTATACGAGGTGAAAAAATGATTCTTACTCTTGAAGTTGAAGTTACAGATTTTCTTACGGAAAATACTTATTTTTACATTGACGACAAAACTCAGCATGGATTTTTGATAGATCCCGGTGCTAAGGCTGAAAAGATTTTGCAGATTATCGAAGAAAAAAATTTTACAGTCGAAAAAATTTTAATTACTCACGGGCATATTGATCATATAGGTGCGGTTAATGAAATTCAAAACGCTTTAAAAATTCCCGCGTTCATGCATGAAAACGGAAAAATTTACGCGGAAAATCCTGTAAAAAATTTGTCGCCGTTCATAATCGAAGAAAATTATAAGTTAAATGACGTGAATTTTGTTTCGGACGGAGAAATTATTTTTCTTGAAAAAAATCCCAATTTTAAATTGAAATTAATTTCTTCGCCTGGTCATACAACTGACGGAGCAATTTTTTACGACGAAAAAAATAATTTGGCTTTTGTAGGAGATACAATTTTCAAAATGGGCAGAGGTCGGACAGATTTTCCGGGCGGTGACGAAAAAACTTTAATCGAAACCATCAAAACAAAAATTTTTACTCTTCCCGATGAAACTGTTTTATTCAGCGGACATGGAGAACCGACAACAGTTAAAGCCGAAAAAAAATTTTTTGTTGAATGAAATTTGTTTTGTTGTCTTTTAACAGAATGTACTGTTCCTGCAATTTGCGAAGGATTTTTACTTTAAGCGTTGAATAATGTGCCACTGACTTAATAGTTATGGAGGGGAAAATTTTGGCTGAATTAAATCAGAACAATCAAGATCAAAGACAACGTGTAAAAGAATCCGTTGACGAAATTGTTAAAATAACCAATAAGGTTTATGAAACAATTTTACAGCTTGGCAAAAGTGCCGAATCTCTTGCAACTGCGGGGCAAGAATCCATAAAGCTGGCGAAACTTTTGCAGGAGAAAAATGAAGATACTGTCCGCGTTATCGAATTTATAACGAATATTGCGGGACAAACTAACTTGCTCGGCTTAAATGCGGCTATTGAGGCTGCTCGTGCAGGTGAACTTGGACGCGGTTTTGCAGTCGTTGCGGAAGAAGTCAGAAAACTTGCCGAACAATCCAGAGAGGCGACCGAAAAAATTCAAACTACTTTAAATCAGATGAATGACGCTGTTGAAGAAATTTCCAACTCAATAGAAAACACCAGTAAAATCAGCGAAGAACAATCCACAGCGACCGGCGAAATTGCCGATAATCTTCTTCGTGCAAGAGATTCCGCAAGAGAGTTGCAGGAATTCATGAAAACTTTAAGATAGGGAGAATTATAATTTGGACGAAAAAAATTTGAATGAAACTTTAAACGAAACTGAAAATAACGAGCAGACACCGCAGGAAAATATTGAAATTCATGTTGACGCGGAAAATGCTCAAGTTGAAGCAGTTGAAGGCGAATATGACGCAAACCAAATTCAGATTCTTGAAGGTTTGGAGGCTGTCAGACTTCGCCCCGGCATGTATATCGGTTCGACTTCGGAACGCGGACTTCATCATTTAGTTTATGAAGTCGTTGACAACTCTATTGACGAGGCTCTTGCCGGTTTCTGCACGGATATAAATGTTACGATTGAAAAAGATAATTCAATTACAGTTTCAGATAACGGACGCGGTATCCCCGTTGACATGCATGAAAGCGGAAAACCTGCAGTCGAAGTTGTTTTAACAGTTTTACATGCAGGCGGAAAATTCGGCGGAGAAGGTTACAAAGTCAGCGGCGGACTTCATGGCGTGGGTGTTTCTGTTGTAAATGCTCTGTCAAAATCTATGGAAGTTGAAGTTAAACGCGACGGAAAAATTCACAAGATAACTTTTTCACGCGGAAATACTGTTGAATCTTTGCATGTTATCGGTGATGCGGAAGATACTGGAACGACTGTTCATTTTGTACCTGACGAAGAAATTTTCACGGTGACAACTTTTAACTATGACACTTTGAAATATCGTTTGCGTGAACTTGCATTTTTGAACAGCGGAATAAAAATTACTCTGACTGACAAACGCGAAGAAGGTCGGGAAAATATTTTCCATTTTGAAGGCGGTATTCGTTCCTTTGTCGAGCATTTGAACCGCAAAAAACAAAAAATAAATGCAACTCCGATTTATTTCAACGGCAAACGCGACGACGCTGTTGTTGAAATTGCTCTTCAGTATAATGACAGCTATCAAGAAAATATTTTCAGCTACGTCAACAACATTCACACCGAAGAGGGCGGCACTCATTTAGTCGGATTTAAAGCGGCTTTAACTCGTGTGGCGAATGATTTTGCGAAACGTTTAAACCTGCTGAAAAATGCCGATTCGACTTTGAGCGGTGAAGATGTTCGCGAAGGTTTAACCTGTGTTATCAGCGTGAAACTTCATAACCCGCAATTTGAAGGTCAGACAAAAACCAAACTCGGCAACTCTGAAATTAGAACTTTGGTTAATACTGTTACGGGCGAAGGACTCAGCGAATTTTTTGAAGAAAATCCTTCAATCACAAAACAAATTTTGGAAAAATCTGTTATGGCGGCTCGTGCAAGAGAAGCGGCAAGAAAAGCCCGCGAACTTACCCGCAGAAAAAATGCTCTTGAAGTTTCCAGCCTGCCCGGAAAACTTGCAGATTGTTCAATTAAAGACCCCGACAAAGCAGAAATTTATATTGTTGAGGGTGATTCTGCAGGCGGTTCAGCAAAACAGGGACGCGACAGAAGATTTCAGGCGATACTTCCTCTGCGTGGAAAAATTTTGAATGTTGAAAAAGCTCGTCTTGATAAAATTTTCGCAAATGCTGAAATTCGTACGATGATTACGGCTTTCGGAACAGGAATTTCTGAAGACTTCGACTTGTCAAAAAGACGTTACAGCAAAATTATTATTATGACTGATGCTGATGTTGACGGTGCTCATATCAGAACTTTGCTTTTGACATTCTTCTACAGATATATGAAACCGTTAATCGAGCATGGACATGTTTATATTGCACAGCCTCCGCTTTATCAAATCCGCAAAGGAAAAAATCACTGGTACACTTACAGCGACGAAGAACTTGCGAAAAAACTTGATGAAGTAGGACGCGACGGCTCAACTGTTCAGCGTTATAAAGGTTTGGGCGAAATGAATCCCGAACAGCTTTGGGAAACTACTATGGATCCTTCAGGACGTACAATGCTCAGAGTGGAGGTTGAGGACGCGGCAGAGGCTGACGAACTTTTTACAATTTTAATGGGTGATCAAGTTGCTCCGCGTCGTCAGTTCATTGAAGAAAATGCTCTTCTTGTAAAAAATTTGGATATTTAAAAATTTAGTCAGAATAAAAAATTTAGCGGCAAGAAATTTTTCAAGCCGCTTTTTTGTTGTGTATTTTTCAAATTTTAAAAAGAAATAACTAAAATTTTTCTTAAGGTTTTCTAAAACCTTTATTGGCAAAAATTTTTTAAAATATCTTCTGTCAATTTATGAAGTTCGGTGTAATTTTTGTTTCCGTTCAATACTTTGTTTCTGTCCAAATTTTCTTGAGCCATAAAAATTTTTGCTTTCATTAAATCTAAAATTTAAATCATTCGACATCAATTCCACATTTTCAACATTGTTAATGTCATGAAAAAATCTTTTCAAATAACTTCCGTCTTTATTTATTCCGTTCTTTGCAGAAATTAAAATCCCCCGTACTGTGAACAACGTCCGCGTGAAATTTTTCTGCAACTTTGTAAAGATGTTCCAAAGCATTTTTCAAATACAAGTCATTCCGGTCGCGTCTTTAAAAAGTTTTCTTATTACTCCGACGATTAAAATTACCAAAAACTGTGAGAAATTTTTAGCAGACGTGAAATGCGAATAGAATCTCACGAAAAAAATTTAGTATTTATTGTCGTCGGAGTAATACTGTCGCAGATTCTTCAAGATTTTCAGATTTACGGAAAATTTTTATTTTTCCCTAAGAAATTTCTGAAGAAAAAAATTTTTCGCAAATTCGCATACTCCGTCAGTATACATATCATCACGAATTATAATTTCAAAATCTTGAAAACTTTGATTAAGTACGCTTGAAATGCAATCTTCTATATAAATTTTTCTGTTATACAGTGGAATAACCACAGAAATTTTTGGCTCGTTCAAAAAAATTTCTCCTTTCGCTATAAAAAAAGACCTCCAAAATTTTTTGAAAGTTTTCTTTGAGCAAAAAAATTTTCCTTCAACAAAAAAATCCCAACGACTTTTGCCGAAGGGATTTTTTTATCCTGCAATTTTTAAATTTTTTCTGCGAAGTATGTTTGCTTTCATTCGTGCAAATTCTTCTTCAGTAGTTTCAGGAATATCGCTTAAATCAAGAAAAACACGAGCCGCATCTTCAAAAGCAATTTTATATTTTTTCAAATTTTTTTCTGCTTTCTCAGAATCCCAAACAAATTTTAAATCACCGAGTTCAAAATTAACGTCCATTTCATCAGCTCCGAAAATATTCTACAAAAAATTTTTCATTGCGTCAAAAAAAAATCTTCAACAAAAAATTTCTTCGATAAAATTTCTCAGAGAAAATTTTAAAATTTTGGGGCAAAAAAATTTTTCTCAAAACTCCCAAAATCCTGAATCAGTCATTTGAGAGCCGAGAAAAATTAAAAATGGCGTAATTACGCGGAATATAATTTTTCATCAAGGGACTTTTTGTACGCCTAAAAGTATTTCCGACAAAAAATCGGCGAGAATTTTTCCCGTCGCTCATTTTCCGCAGTAAGATTGTCATAATTTGTTGCAGAAATTTTCCGGTGTTATAAAGTCAACTACCAGCGAATAAATTCGCTAGCTTGGGGAGTGAAACCCCAAATTGCTTAGATACGGCTGACTTGCTCCAAACTTTTCAGTCGGAGTAGAGGTCTGCTAATTACCAAAGCCATTTAAGTCCGCAAGTTGTCAAACGGACTGCAC
>JAFZMV010000033.1 GCA_017553205.1 Selenomonadaceae bacterium
TATTTGAAACCGAATAACGTCCTTGATAAAATGTGTTCGACATAAGCAATTTCCTTTCCGATGAATTTTTAACAAACACATTTTATCAGAAAAAAATTGCTTATGTTTTTATTTTCGGCACTTTACCAACACGCCCTAATATTTGCTTGCAAGTTTTTTTTATCAATGCGATAATTTCATAAAAATTTTAAGATTCAGGGATTAAACAAAGGAGAAATGTTTTTTTTTGTTGTACACTTTGAAAAAATGGGAGTAGTGAGATGAAAAAATATTTTTACGCGGGTATCGTGATAATTCTTTTAGTTTCGATTGCCTTAGTAGGATACGGAGCATATTTGAATTACAGCGATGAAAATCAAATTACAAGACGCATGGAGGAAAGAGTTCTGCATTTAGCCGGTGCAAAAGCCACAGTCCGAAATTTAAGAGCTACTTTGAATATGGACACGATTAAACTTTACAGCGAAGAAATGGCTGACGCTACAGCTTTAATCGACGGCAGAATAGTAGCTTGGCATGTAGATAAAAATGCGAAAGTTTCAAAAGGTTCACTTCTTGCAACTTTAGTAAACGATCAAATTGCTTTGCAGATTCAACAGGCAACTTCAGGAGTAAGAAAAGCTGAAGCCGTCATGGCTCAAGCGGCAAACTCCTATCACAGACAGGAAAGACTTATGGCGAAAAATGCCACGTCAAAAGAAAAATACGAAGAATCACAAGCACAGTATTTAGCCGCTCAAGAAGGTTTAAACGAGGCAAAGGCACAACGTGAACAATATCTCGTGCAGAATGAACGCCAAGAAGTTACTGCACCACTTGACGGAGAAGTTTTAATAATTTATCGTCGTGAAGGTTCATATGTTCAAGGCGGAACTCCTCTGGCACTGGTCGGAAATTTTGAAAAACTTCTGTTTGCTTTGACACTTCCCGACGAGGACGCAAAATATTTTCAAATCGGCAGTACAGTCAGTTTGAAAATGCCGATAACTTCATGGGCTAAGGCTTATGACACGGAATTTGCGGCAGGTAACAAAGGAATTGACGAAAAAATTACAGCGGTTGTAAGAGAGGTTTCCCCGCCTCCAAGTCAAAGTGCTGGTGTAAGAAGATTGGTTTGCGAAATTGATAACAGTTCAAGACTTCTTGAGCCACTGACTTATAACGGAGTAATTGTTGAATCAAATATTTCCCGTCAATGTTTAACAGTTCCGCTTGAAGCTATGGTTAATTCGGATCATAATGCTGTTTTTGTAGTAAATTCCGATAAAACTATCGAAAAAAGAAAAGTTGATACAGGCACTGACGACGGAAAAAATATTGAAGTCTACAGCGGATTAAAAGGCGGAGATGTTGTTATTGTCGGGAGTTTTGAAGGACTGAAAGACGGAATAAAAGTTGATATAACTTTACAGGAGGACTAATTTATGGCTGAAAGTGCAAAAGACAGAAGAACAATGGGACAAGGGCAAATTTTCAGTCAGGAGGCTTTAGACAAATTACGCTCTCCCGAAAAATTAGATACTATCATGCCCATAACAACTCCATTAAGTTGGATGGGCTTAATTGCTGTTTTAGTCATGATGATTTCCGTAGTTTTATGGTCAATTTTCGGAGCATTTACCGTAAAAGCTGACGGCATGGGACTTATCATGGATTCAAGCGGCTTAGTAAACATAACTGCAGTAAGTGGCGGAAAATTGGATAAACTTTATGTAAAATCAGGCGACGTTATAAAAAAAGGTGAAATAATCGCCCATATATTGCAGGCTCAAGAAGGTGCAATGACTCAAATGGCACAATACATGCCCGAACTTGCAACTTCAGATCGCGATGTAATGAATAAAGTTCACGAATATGATGCAAGACGTTATCAAAAAGACGTTGCGGAATATGTTTACAGCAGTTATGACGGAATTGTTGATGATATGATGACTGAAGAGGGTTCTGTTATCGGTTCGGGCGTTCCTATTTGTACAGTAAGAATGACCGGCGGAAGAAAAGAGTTGAAAGGAGTTTTATACGTTCCCGTTGAGAAAGGAAAACGCATTGAACCCGGGCAAACTATTCAGCTTGTTCCTAACGGTGTTGACGTTTCCATGTCAGGAAGTTTGCTCGGAACAGTGAGAAGTGTTTCTCAATATCCCGTGTCTATGCAGGCTGTTCAAAAACATTTGGGCAACGAATATTTGGCACAGTGGATTGTACAGGCTCAACAAAGTGCCGTCATGGAAGTTACTTTTGATTTGGTAAAAGACGAGTCATCAGAGTCGGGATATTTATGGACTTCAAAAGTCGGAGAGCATAAACCGATAACCGCAGGAAGTTTTTGCACAGGCTCAATAATTATCGACCGCAAACCGCCTATACAAAAAGTTTTCTACAAATTAAGTCAATGGTTGAGGAATCGTTAATGGACATAAAATTTTTCAAAAATAAACGACGTGTTAAAGTTCCTACAGTTTTACAAATGGAGGCTACAGAGTGCGGTGCGGCATCTTTGGCAATGATTTTGGCTCATTATGATACTTGGATACCTCTTGAAAAACTGCGTCAAGAATGTGGGGTAAACCGTGACGGCTCAAAAGCAAGCAATGTTCTTAGAGCGGCAAGAAACAGAAATTGTCAGGCGAACGGTTACAGATGGAACGTTGCAAGAATTTTGGAACTTATCGACGAAGATATTTTTCCGATGATAATTCACTGGGAATTTAATCATTTCGTAGTACTCGAAGGAATCAAAAATAATGTTGCTTATCTGAATGATCCAGCAATGGGTCGTCGAACTGTTCCGCTTGATGAATTCAGAACTTCTTATACAGGCGTTGCGTTGATTATTCAGCCGGGCAAAGGTTTCAAAAAAGAAGGTCACCGCTATAACGTTTTCACAGATATTGCGAAAAAGCTTTTTCAAGATAAATGGGCGGCACTTTTTGTATTTATCCTTGAACTTTGTGCGATAATTCCGGGACTTGCGTCACCTGTCATGAGTCAAATATTTTTAGATGACATTCTGACGAAAAAGCACCCTGACTGGATGTTTAATTTCTGTTTAGCCATGACAGTTTCTTTTATAGTTTCGGGAGTAATGGCATGGCTTAGGGCAGTAGTTTTGACGGAGTGGCAGAGAAAATTAACGCTGGCAGATTCTTCAAGTTATTTTTGGCATTTGCTTAGACTGCCGATGGCATTCTTTCATCAGAGATACGCGGCGGAAGTTGCGGGGCGTGTCGGTTTCAACATGTCAATCGCGGGAGTTTTATCAGGACCTGCGGCTACTGCGGTTTTAGATTTACTTGTAGCAATTTTTTATTTGCTCCTCCTCCTGCAGTACGATGTAACTTTAACTTTAATCGGAATCGCATTCAGTTCGGTAGAAATAATTTTCTTCTTTGCAATGCGTCGTCATTTAACAGACTTGAACATGAAAATTCAACAGGACAGCGGCAAGGCTTACGGCGTTGCCATGAACGGCTTGCGAATGATTGAAACTATAAAAGCTAACGGCGACGAATCAGACTTTTTCACAAAGTGGGCAGGCTATCAAACAAAAGTTTTGCACGCCTCTCAAGAAACTGCAATTTGGTCAATGACTGTTAAACTTTTGCCGACACTTTTGGGCGGAATTAACGGAGCATTGATTATGACTTTGGGCGGATTTTCGATTATGGACGGTGCGTTGACTGCGGGAATGTTTACGGCGTTTCAATCTTTGATGGGAAGTTTTCAGGCTCCTGTCAATGCTTTACTCGGTTTAGGTTCGACACTTCAGACAACTGAAATGCAGATGCAGAGATTAAACGACGTGCGAAAATATGAAATTGATGATTTGAATTTTCCTGCAGACGAGGACAAAAGAACTTTCCCGAAAGAAAGATTGAGCGGGGAATTAACTTTGAAAAATTTAAATTTCGGTTACAGTCCGCTTGACAAACCTTTACTGGAAAATTTTGATTTGAATTTAAAGCCGGGCGGCTGGGTTGCCGTTGTCGGTGCTAGCGGTTCAGGAAAATCCACTCTTGCAAAAGTTGTCACGGGAATTTATAAAGAATGGTCTGGCGAAATTAGATTTGACGGCGTGGAACGTGCAAAAATTCCCCGTGCAGTTATTTTAAATTCTGTTTCAGCCGTTGACCAAGATATTTTTTTGATAACGGGAACTGTTGCGGAAAATATTGCCTTGTTTGATGATTCTGTCAGAAAATCTGATATTGTTCAGGCGGCAAAAGATGCATGTATTGACGAAGATATTTTGAAACTTGAGGGCGGTTATGATGCTCAAGTTTCTGAATGCGGTTTAAATTTCAGCGGCGGTCAGCGTCAGCGTTTGGAAATTGCAAGGGCTTTATGTGTTAATCCTTCACTTTTGGTTTTGGACGAAGCGACCTCTGCTTTAGATCCGATGACTGAACAAAAAGTTCTTGAAAATATTCGTCATCGCGGTTGTTCGTGTTTAATAGTCGCTCACAGACTTTCAACCATTCGCGACTGCGACGAAATTATTGTACTTTCTCATGGAAAAATTGTAGAACGCGGAACACATAACGAAATGATTCAGCATGACGGAGCATACAGAAGACTTATTGAAGAACGCGAGCAGGAGGTTGAAGAAAATTGAACGTTATAAAAATTCCTGCGGGTCGGCGTTTTCGTTTGGAAGATGAAACACAGTTTGCAAAAATAATTTCCGGAAAAATTGAAGCCTATGCCGTCACGAAGGACAGCGACTCTTTCAGACAATTTTTTTTAATGGAACTGGAAAAAGATGAGGCGGCTTTTCCCGCAATGGACGAATTTGGAAGTATTGACGTACAAATTTATGCCGTCGAAGATTCTGAAATTGCTTTGACAGGTTTTGCGGAAGATTCAACGGGAAATATAAAAGCCCTCATGAAAAATTGGTTCGGCAAATTGATAAAACTTTCTTGGCTGAAACTTTTGGCGGATAAAGGCGACGAAGAACTTTTAACTTGGAGAAATCAAACTGTATTGGACGATGCCGAAAATTTATCTGAACTTTTGGCGGGATTCAAACACAACGAACAAATTTTTGCAATGTTTCTGGGCGTGCATTTCGGTGCGGAAGATAATCGACTGAATAAACGCATGCGGATTCGCACAAAAAGCAAAAAATATTTAGTCGAAAACGGAATCAGAAGTTTGCTCGGCGAAGAAAAATTAAATTACAGCGGAGCTGATGAACTTTCTACAAATAAGGCGGTAAAATCTGCCGCGTTTGTTGTCCGTCTTGTTGCAAAGGCTCTTTCAATGTCCACAGAAAAAATTTTTCTCAATCCTGAAACGGCTGGAAAAATGGATCAAGTTACTTTATTGCGTCGGCTCATGCAAAAGGGAAATATGCAGATGCGTCTTGTAACTTTAACGGGCGACTGGTACAAAAAAGATACGGGCGTTATGATTGGTTATTACGGAGAGAAAAAAAGTCTTGCCGCAATTATTCCGAGTTCTCCCGAAACTTATAATATTTTCACGGAAGATTTTCCTAATGGTATTCCGATTGATGACGAAAATATAAAAAATCTTTCTAAAGATGCGTTTGCTTGTTACGGCGGATTTCCTGAACGCGAATTAAAAATTTGGGACTTGCTGAAATTTATGTTTCATCAGTGCTGGAAAGCGGATTACAAAACAGTTATCATCACAAGTCTTTTTGCGGGATTGATTCCGCTTGCAACTCCGATTATTACGGAAACAATTTTCCAAGATATTATTCCGATTCTTGACAGGCAGGGACTTGCAACAGTCACACAGGCTTTAATGATTACAAGTTTTACGACGGCGGCACTTTCAGTTGTTCGATCTATTGCCGTCATGAGAATTTCAACAAGAATTGAACTTTCTGCAGAGGCGGCACTTTGGGGGCGGTTAATGTCACTGCCCGCAAAATTTTTCAGACGTTACACAGTCGGAGAACTTGCCAGCAGAATGGGCGGGCTTGGTGTCGTTAAAGGATTAATCAGCGGTGAATTTGTCGGAGCGGTAATGGGCTTTTTATTTTCATTCTGGAGCGTCTTTTTGATGTGCTACTACAGCATGAAACTTACTGCGGCGGCTCTTGTTGTTTGGTTTATTTATTCGCTTTTCATCGCGTTTATTTATCGGAGAGTTTTACAATTTCAGCGTGAAATTATTAAAGCGGGAAATAAAACTGCAGGAACTGTTCAGCAGATTTTTGCAGGTCTTTCAAAATTCCGCGTGCAGGGTGCTGAAGAACAAGCCTATAATTTATGGAGCAGAGATTTCGGCGAACAATGGAACTGGAGTTTAAAACTTCGTTGGCAAAATAACTACACCTCGATTATCGGAAGTATTCAACCGTTTATTTTGACAATGCTTTTGTATTATATTGCGGTTTACGGCATTAACGAAGTCGGACCTAACGGACAGGCTGTTCAAGGAATTACTTACGCACAATTTTTGGCGTTTAATGCTGCTTATTCGAGTTTTAACGGAACTTTGGGCGGGATTATAGGATTTATCGGACAGTATTTCGGAATACAGCCTGAACTTGAAAATTTCCGTCCGATTTTAAAAGAAACTCCCGAGTCAGTCGGCGAAAAAAATGACGCGGGAATTTTATCGGGGTCGTTTGAAGTTCGTCATTTAAATTTTGCATACGAAGGCGGCCCGGAAGTTTTGCACGATATAAATTTTTCAGTTTCTGCCGGGGAAAATGTCGCGATTGTCGGAAAAAGCGGCTCAGGAAAATCTACGCTTGTAAGATTATTATTGGGTTTTGAACAAGCAAAGTCAGGAGCAATTTATTTTGACGGGCAGGACTTAGCCGATTTAAATTTACCGTCTGTCAGAACTCAAATGGGTGTCGTGTTGCAGAATGGACAACTTATGACGGGAGATATTTTTACAAATATTGTCGGCACTCGTCTTTTGACGCAAGAGGACGCGTGGGAGGCGGCTGAACAAGCTGGAATTGCTGATGATATTGCCATGATGCCGATGGGCATGCAGACTGTCATTTCTGAAGGTTCAAGCAATATTTCAGGCGGTCAGCGTCAAAGACTTTTAATTGCTCGTGCTTTGGTGAATAAACCTGCAATTTTAATTTTCGATGAGGCAACTTCTGCACTTGATAACCGCTCACAGGCTATCGTTACAAATTCTCTTGACAAACTCAAAGCCACAAGAATTATCGTTGCACACAGATTGTCAACTATTCGCGGTTGTGACAGAATAATTGTTATGGACGACGGCAGAATTGCAGAAACGGGAAAATTTGATGAACTTGTAGCACGCGGAGGAATTTTTGCAAACCTTGTTAAACGTCAATCAATTTAATCTTTCTTCAGATTCTTTGTCGGATTTGACAAATTGAGTAATTTTATTTCGTTTGTGGACAGAAAAAATTTTTTTTAAAAGTTTGTCATAATTTTGGAAGTCGTGCATATAACAAAGTGAAAATAAAAAATTTTAAAAAATGAAAGGAAGTTTTAAAAATGACAAACGAAAAGATTTTGAAAGAGGAAATTTTAAGCGAGGAAGAACTTGAAAATGTTGCAGGCGGTTACGGCAACGAAATTAAAGAAGATAAAAGATTTTTCGCAGAACGCGGATACCTTCGCAGTGCAGATGTAAGCGACGACGAACTTAAAAATGTTTTCAGCCAGTTCGGAATCGGTGTTGAACTTCATCACGGTTATATGACAGCAAATAAATATTACATTCAAGGCGGAACATATAATCACAATCAAGTTTGGGAATACATTGACAGTTGGATTGGAAGAAGATAAGAAGATAAAAAATTTTTTAAAATAAAAAAATCTCCGAGAAAGAAATTTTTTCGGAGATAATTTTTTTTTGCAAATAAGTCAAAAAATTTTTTTCTGTATAATTTTTTGCGGTGCAGTAAACGGCAGGCGGTCTATTATATGCCCTCAGAATTGAGGTGTATGCCCATGCGTCTGATGAAAATTTTTGTCCGCGTGATTTCTATCACCAGTATCATCATGGTGCTGTGCACTAAAGTAGCCGCCTAAGTCCCCAAAACCTAGACGGCTCTAAATAGTTTTATCTGTTTATTGTCAACAACCTGTGAGGGCAGACCGTCTGAACTGCACCTTTTTATTTCCAAGATTATAAAATTTTATTTTTCTCCTGTCAAATTTTGATAAAGTTTCATCAATTCAGCTAAAATTTCAGATTCAGAAAGATTCACGGGCGTTTCATAAAATTTTTTTCTCCTCGAATCTGAAAAATTTGTGAGGAAAATAACTTAGACCATGACATTTTTTAAAATTTGTTTGTCAGATTTTGCAACTTTGGAATGTTATCTATTACTCCGACGACAAAAAATCCTAAAAATGTGATAAAATAAAGATATGGAAAGAATGAATTTAAAAAAAGTCGGTTATGAAATTCGTGAGTATGTTCGCACAAGAATAATGGAGCTCAAAGAAAAAGGTTACGAAGTAAAAAAAATCGGTGAACTATTGAATGTAAATTTGGATTACGTCTACCAAGTGTTAAAAAAATATCAAAAGAACGGAAACAGCTTACCGGCAGAAAAAATACGTGGCAGAAAATTTGGCGAGAGGAGAAGATTGCAGCAAGGCGAATCTGAATCGATAAGAACAGCAATAA
>JAFZMV010000034.1 GCA_017553205.1 Selenomonadaceae bacterium
CTACTGCTCAAAACTGTTTAACCACAAACCGCAGAGCGGCAGATTAGGATTTACGTCCGCCGGTGCCTATATATTTGCAGGTAACGTAGTCACTCAAGACTTAGGCTAGTCAACCAGAACTTGTTCTATTTTTCACACAAGCTCACGATTTTCAATCGTGCAGTTGTTGACATTCCACACCTAGCAATTATTTTTTTTGAAACTCTTCATGAAATCTGCAAGAGCCTCAACGCCTTCAATCGGCATCGCATTATAAATTGACGCACGCATACCGCCTACTGAGCGATGACCTTTAACGCCGCTCAAATCTTTTTCAAGAGCTTCGGCAACAAATTTTTTCTCAAGTTCTTCACTCGGCAGACGGAAAGTCACATTCATGAAAGAACGGCTGTCTTTTTCCGCATGACCTTTATAAAATTCGTCCGACTCGTCAATGACATCATACAAAATTTTTGCTTTTGCAGAATTTCTTTTTGCCATTTCCTCAAGTCCGCCGTTGTTTTTAATCCACGCCGCAACTTTTCCGACCATGTAAATTGAAAATGCTGGAGGAGTATTGTACAAAGAATTTTTCTTGTAAAAGGTATCATAACGCAACATTGTCGGGAGAGTTTCCAAACTTTTTTCAATCAAAGACTTTTTCGCAACGACAACAACGACACCTGCAGGGCCCAAATTTTTTTGAACGCCCGCATAAATCAGAGAGAATTTTTTAAAATCAATCGGACGGCTTAACATATCGCTGGACATATCGGCAAAAAGCGGAACATTTCCTGTTTCGGGAATGTAATGATATTCCGTGCCGTAAATCGTGTTGTTGTAGCAGACATGGAAATATGCGGAATCCGAATCAATTTTCAATTCGTCTTGACGAGGAACGCGACGGAAATTTTCCGACTCTGTAGACGCGGCAATTTTTCCAACGCCCAAAATTTTTGCCTCTTTGTAGGCGTTATTTGAAAAAGTTCCGCTGATAGCATAAGAACCGGGATTTTTTTCAGTCGCAAAATTCATGGGAATCATGGAAAACTGCAGACTTGCACCGCCCTGAATAAATAAAACTTCGTAATCTTCGCCGAGTCCCATGAGTTCCAAAATATCGGCTTTAGTTTGATTGTGGACTTTTTCATAAGGTTTTGATCTGTGGCTTATCTCAATTATCGACATGCCTGAATCGGCAAAATTTAAAAATTCTGCCTGTGCCTCTTTCAAAACTTCCAGCGGTAAAGTCGCGGGACCGGGATTAAAACTATAAACTCTTTTCAAAGTTCGCACCTCCGAAATTTTTTCTTATGATAACAAAATTACAAATTTTTTACCAACTTAAATTTTACTTTCGTTGACTTTTTCAAACATCTTTACAAGTTCGGGCTCTGGTTCTTTATCAATCTTGCTGAAAATATAAATTGACGCGAGCGAGAAAATAAATCCCGGGACAATTTCATAGAGTCCGAAAAGTTCAAACTGTTTCCAAACTAAAACCGTCACGCCGCCGACGATAATTCCCGCAATAATTCCGAGTTTTGTAGTTCTTTTCCAAAACAAACTCATCAAAACTGCAGGACCGAATGCCGCACCGAATCCCGCCCAAGCATATGCAACCATATCCAAAATAAAACTGTCGGGATTAAAGCCGAGATAAACCGCAATCGACGCAATTATTAAAACTGACGCACGAGAAATCCAAACTAATTCTGACTGACTTGCGTCTTTTCTGAGAAGTGTTTTATAAAAATCTTGTGCAAAAGCTGATGCCGCTACCAATAATTGACTTGAAGCAGTTGACATTATCGCCGCCAAAACTGCAGATAAAACTATCCCTGCGATTATCGGCGGGAATAAATTATTTGTCATGACTAAGAAAACTTTTTCAGAGTCTGTTCCTGCAAGCGGAGTAGTTAAATAAACTGTGCCGATCATTCCTACCGCAATAGCCGCCGCCAAAGATAAAATAACCCAAGTCATTGCGATTTTTGTAGCTTGAGGAATTTCTGCAGTTGATTTCACCGCCATAAATCTTACCAAAATATGCGGCTGTCCGAAGTATCCTATACCCCAAGCCAACAAGGAAACTGTTTCTATAAATCCAATCTGCGAGCCGTCAGGTTTTAAAAAAGGATCGAACATCTCAGATTTAAAATTTGAAATTGCCGTGACAGTTTCGCCGAATCCTCCCATGCTCATCGCCGCACAAATCGGGACAAGTAAAATTGCAAAGAACATCATAACGCCTTGAATAAAATCCGTGCGACTTACCGCCAAAAATCCTCCGATTAAAGTATAAAAAACTACTGAACCCGCACCGAGAAAAATTGCAAGCTGAAAATCTAATCCGAAAACTGTTTCAAATAATCTTCCCGCAGAAACAAATCCGCTTGAAGTATACAAAATAAAAAATATCAAAATGAAAACTGCAGGGACAATTCTCAATAAATTTGAAGTGTCTTTATAACGATTCTGCAAAAATTCGGGGAGTGTCAAAGCATTTCCCGCAATTTCTGTGTAACGTCTTAATCTTGCCGCAACAAATTGCCAGTTCGCCCAAGTACCTATCGCAATTCCGACAGCAATCCAGCCCGCATTTAATCCGGCAAGATATGCAAAACCCGGAACGCCCATAAGCATCCAACCGCTCATGTCTGATGCCTCTGCAGAAAGCGAAGTTACCCAAGCTCCAAGTTTTCTGTTGCCCAAAAAATAATCACTCATGTTTTTTGTCTGACGGTAATAATAAACGCCTATCGCCATCATACAGCCGATATAAAAAACAAAAGCATTGATAATCATTAAATCATTCGTCAAATTAAAAATCCCTCCTTTTAGGGAATAGGGGATAGGATTTAGGGACTAGAGAAATTTTTTGCTAACCCCTAACGACTAATCCCTAACAACTAATTCTTTTCAAGCTGGACAACTTCAGGCGGAGAATTTTTTTCTATACAATCTTCAGTCACGATAACTTTTCTTTTTACGTCAGACTTCGGAAGTTCAAACATAACATCAAGCATGACATCTTCAATAATTCCCTTGAGAGAACGGGCTCCGGTTTTTCTTTCAATAGCTTTTTTCGCGACGGCAAGCAGGGCATTTTCTTCAAATTCCAACTCAACATTATCCATCGCCAAAAGTTTTTGATATTGTTTAACGGGAGCATTTTTCGGCTCGGTTAAAATTTTGCGTAAAGAATTTTCGTCCAAAGTTTCAAGAGTACAAATAACGGGAAGTCGTCCGATAACTTCAGGCAAAATCCCATACTTCATTAAATCTTCAGGGCGGACTTGGTGAATAAGTTCATCAAATTTTTTCTCGTCGTCCTCTTTTGCAGAAACTTCAGCACCAAAACCAATATTTATGTTATCTTTTTTCAAACGCTGGGCAATAACTTTTTCAATTCCGACAAATGCACCGCCACAGATGAATAAAATATTTTTCGTGTCAACTTTAATTGTTGGAGCTTCAGGGTGTTTTCTTTGACCGCGTGCAGTAAATTCTACGACACTGCCCTCAAGCATTTTTAAAAGTCCCTGCTGAACTCCTTCATGTCCGGGATCTGCGGTAATAGAATTATTTTCGCCTGATTTTCTGGCAATTTTGTCGAACTCGTCAAGATAAATAATTCCATGCTCGGCTTTTTCAACGTTCTGCCCTGCCGCGTAATAAAGATTTCTTACAGCAATTTCAACGTCAGAACCTACAAAGCCCGCCTCCGTTAAACTTGAAGAATCAGTTACGGCAAAAGGAATGTCTAAAAGTTTTGAAAGATGACTTATCATGGCGGTTTTTCCTGAACCTGTCGGACCGATAATAATTACATTCGACTTGTCAATTTCTTCTTCTCCGCCTTCATGATCCATATCATATTTCATGCGTTTGTAGTGATTGTAAGCCGCAACGGAAAGAATTTTTTTTGCACGTTCCTGCTTGATAATAAATTCGTCAAGATATTCTTTTATGACGTGCGGTTTATTTTTAGCCAAAAGATTTCCAAGATTTGCGTTAAAATCTCTTTTAGTTTTTGCAGAAGTATTTTGCTCGTCCTCTTCAATATAACGGTTAATTTCTTTCACGCAACTTTTACAGACCGCAAAGCCAGTATTCGGATCAAAAATCGGCATATCAAGCTGACTTTGAACTTTTATTCTGCGTCCGCACATTGTGCATCTGATAGTTGTAGAATTCTGCATGTATTCTAATCCCTCATTTTTAATAAAAATCTTGCAATAAATTTTTGCAAAGCGTATAATACACCTTGCTTTATTTATGCGTCAATATTTGTGTTGTAAAAATTGTGAGGTGTTTAAGTTGAAAGAAAATATCCATCCGAAATATTTTGAAGCAACTGTTACTTGCGGTTGCGGAAATACTTTTAAAACCGGCTCGACAAAACAGGAACTTCGCATCGATGTTTGCTCAAAATGTCATCCGTTTTTCACCGGTCGTCAGCGTGATGTAAAATCCGGCGGACGTATTGAAAAATTCAACAAGCGTTACAAAAAAAGCTGAGAAAATTTTTCTCGAAAAAAAACTCTGCAGAAGTTTTTTAACTCATGCGGAGTTTTTTTATTTGTCGTTTTAATTCGTTGTGCAGATTGTTAAAATTCCAAAAAAATTTTTTTCACAAATTTATCGGCAGATAAAAATATGATAAAAAATTCAGAAAATACTTTTTTTTCTTTTAAATTTGTGTTACTATGCTTTTTACTTGATAAGCGTGAAAAAATTTTTTGAAAGGAAGTTTTTAAATGAAGGTGCTTTTAGAAAAGACGAGAAAAATTAACGCGTTGCTCCAGCGTTCCGAGAATGTCGAGTACGACGGAATTTCAAAAGTTCTCAGTAATGTACTCAACTCAAATGTTTACATTATGAACAAGAAGGGCGACATAAGCGGTTACGCTTTCACGGATAATTTTGAATGTGAGTTGATGATTGATAAAGTTATCAGCGTCGGAAAATTTCCAAAGCAGTACGTCCGCTGGCTTAATCGTCTTGACAAAACCGAATCCAATCGCCGCACTAAAAGCGGAATGTGTGCTTATGACGAAACTCGCGAATGTCCTTTTGACGGAAAAAATACTACAATCGTTCCGATTTATGCGGCAGGTGAAAGACTCGGCACGCTTATTATCGCCCGCTATAATGAAGATTTTACTGATGATGACTTAGTTCTTGCCGAATATGGTGCGACTGTTGTCGGCATGGAAATGCTCAGAGAACATACTGAAAAAATCGAATTTGAGGCAAGAAAAAAAGCCGCTGTTCAAATTGCACTTGCTACTTTGAGTTATTCGGAAGTTGAGGCGGCTGTTAATATTCTCGGCGAATTAAACGGAAGTGAAGGTTTACTGGTTGCATCGAAAATTGCCGATCGTGTCGGAATAACTCGTTCTGTCATTGTAAACGCTCTCAGAAAATTTGAGTCAGCGGGCGTTATTGAGTCAAAATCTCTCGGAATGAAAGGCACTTTCATAAAAATTTTAAATGAGTATCTGCCTGAAGAAGTTCAGAAACTTCGCAGATAATTTTTCATCAATAAAAATTTCGGAATTAAATTTTTTCTAGGAGGGTCTTTAATGGCTGTCATTAAAAGTGAAACTGTTACGGCGAAAAATAAAGCCGGCGGAAAAGGTGAAATTTATATTACTCATCTTCTGACTCAAAACGAAATGGAAGGACAGTGCGGAATGTTCGCAAAAGTTGTCGTCCCGAAAAATTCTTCTCTCGGAGAACATTTTCACAACGGCACCACGGAAACTTATCATATTTTGCAGGGAAAAGCACTTTACACCGACAACGGCGAAAAATATGAAGTCAATCCCGGAGATACAACTTTTTGTGCGGACGGCTCTATGCATGCCATTGAAAATATCGGCGAAGAAGATTTAATTTTTATCGCGTTGATTATCAATTCGCCGAAATAAATTTTGTCTGGGGTTTTTTTAATTGGAAAAATTTAAAGTAATATTCATGGGGACACCGGAATTTGCCGTTCCAAGTTTGTCTGCGTTGTACGAAACAGAAAATGTTGTCTGCGTAGTAACTCAACCTGACAGACCAAAAGGACGCGGACAAAAACTTCTTCCGTCCCCTGTAAAAATTTTTGCGGAAGAAAAAAATATTCCCGTACTTCAACCGCAAAAAATAAAATTGCCTGAAGCTGTCGAACAAATTGCCGCACTTCAGGCAGATTTAATTGTGGTCGCGGCATTCGGACAAATTTTGTCGCAGGAAATTTTAGACCTTCCAAAATTCGGCTGTATAAATGTTCATGCCTCACTTCTTCCTAAATATCGCGGAGCGGCTCCAATAGAATGGTGCTTGATAAACGGAGAAAAATTAACGGGCGTTACAACAATGCAGATGAATTCGGGACTTGATACGGGCGACATGCTTTTAAAGTCCGAAGTAAAAATTTCTGATGATATGATTCTTCCTGAACTTCACGATAAACTTATGACAGCAGGAGCAGAAGTTTTGTTGAAAACTTTAGAAAAACTTCATGCGGGAGAACTTCAGCCGGTAAAGCAGGACGATTCACTTTCAAATTATGCACCGATGTTGAAAAAAGATACGGGATTTATCGACTGGAATAAATCTGCACGAGAAATTCATAATCTTGTACGCGGACTTTACGGCGGGGCTTATGCTTTAATGAACGGGCAGAAAATAAAAATTTGGCGGACGAAAATTTATAACGAAGATTCAAACTCTCAGCCCGGAAAAATGAAAATTATCGGCAAAAAAATTTTAGTCGGTACAGGCAAGGGAACTCTGGAAATTTTGGAAATGCAGGCTCCAAACGAAAAAAAAGTTTCTGCTGAAATTATCTGTGCAAATTTAAAGAATTAGTCATGAAAAATTATTTTTAGGAGCGGTAAAATGAAAAAAACTTTTTATATTACAACGCCGATTTATTATCCGAGTGCAAAACTTCATATTGGTCACGCTTACTGCACGACTATTGCGGACGCTGTTGCAAGATTTAAAAGACTTGCAGGTTATGAAGTTTTTTTTCTGACAGGTTCGGACGAACACGGGCAGAAAATTCAACGGACGGCAGAAAATGAAGGCGTTACTCCGATTGAATACGTTGATAAAATTGTTGAAAGTTTTAAAGAACTTTGGAAACGTCTGGAAATTTCCAACGATGATTTTATTCGCACTTCTGAACCTCGTCACCATAAAGTTGTTCAGGAAGTTTTTCGCAGAATCAGAGATAAAGGCGACATTTACAAAGGCGAATATACAGGGCTTTATTGTACTCCCTGCGAATCTTATTGGACGGAATTACAGCTTGATGAAAACGGCTGTTGCCCTGACTGTCACAGACCTGTTGAAAAAGTTTCTGAAGAGGCTTATTTTTTCAAAATGTCGAAGTACGCCGACGCGGTTTTAAAATATATTGAAGAAAATCCTGAATTTCTTGAGCCGAAATCTCGCAGAAATGAAATGATAAATTTCATAAAGCAAGGGCTTGAAGATTTATGTATTTCTCGAACTTCATTTAATTGGGGTGTACCTGTTCCCGATGACGAAAAGCATGTTATTTATGTTTGGTTCGACGCTCTGACAAATTATTTGACTCCGATCGGATTTTTGGACGACAAAGAAAAATTTAAAAAGTTTTGGCCCGCAGATTTGCATTTGGTCGGCAAAGAAATTGTACGTTTCCACACAATTATTTGGGGCTGTATTTTGATGGCTTTGGGGATTGAACTTCCGAAAAAAGTTTACGGACATGGCTGGCTGGTTATCGGTGGCGACAAAATGTCTAAATCAAAAGGAAATGTTGTTGATCCCATGCTTTTGATTGATGAATTTTCTGCGGACGCTATCAGATATTTCTTGCTCCGTGAAATAAATTTGGGACAGGACGGCAATTTTAACCGCGACGCTTTAATCACTCGAATTAACGCTGACCTTGCAAACGATTTGGGAAATTTACTGCACAGAACTTTGAACATGATAGGAAAATTCCAAAATGAAATTTTGCTTGCTCCGACTGAAGGCACTGAGCTTGATAAGTCTTTAAAAGATATGGCGATTGATACCGCAAAAAATTATCGTCAACTTATGGAGGACATGAAAATTTCTGACGCTGTAAAAATTGTCTGGCAGTTTATCAGCCGTACGAATAAGTATATTGATGAAACTGCTCCTTGGAAACTTGCCAAAGACGAAACGCAGAAACAAAATTTGTCAAATGTTCTTTATAATCTTGCCGAGTCTTTAAGAATTGTCAGTGTTTTAATTTCTCCGTTTATGCCGACGACTGCAAAAAGAATTCATGAGCAGTTAAAAGTTTCTCAGCCGTTTGAAGAAATTCAGCTTGAGGACGCGGAAATTTTTGGTAAACTTGAAGAAAATCATGAAGTCGGAAAACCTGAACAACTTTTCCCAAGAATTGAAATTAAATGAGGAGATTTTTTTGAAAGTCGGTTTAATAATTCCAACGCTGAACGCCGGCGAAAATTTTAAAAAACTGCTTGAGCAAATAGATTCTCAAACTCTGCAGATGAAAAAACTTCTTGTCGATTCGGATTCGACGGACGGAACTGACGCTCTTGCGAAACGTTTTGATTTTGAAGTCATAAAAGTTTTGAGAAAGAATTTTAATCACGGTGCAACCCGTCAAACTGCAGTCGAACATATGCTGAAAAATTTTCCTGCGGACGTAATAATTTTTTTGACGCAGGACGTTTTTTTATATGACGAAAATTCTTTGGCGGAACTTGTAAAAATTTTTGACGCTGATGAAAAAGTCGGATTGTGTTACGGCAGACAATTACCGCATGAAAATGCAACGACTGAAGCGAAATTTTTGCGGGCGTTCAATTATCCTGCTGAAAGTCAGTTGCGTTCTTTAGAAGATAAAAAAATTTTCGGAATAAAAACCGCTGCCACGTCAAATTCTTTTGCGGCTTATCGAGTGGACGCACTGAAAAAAATCGGCGGATTTCCTGAAAATGTAATTTTATCTGAAGATATGTTTGTCGGTGCTAAAATGCTTGCTGACGGTTACAAAATTTTTTATAATGCGGACGCAAAAGTTTTTCACTCGCACAACTACACGGCGGCGGAAGAATTTCACAGATATTTTGATATTGGAGTTTTTCATGCCCGCGAAAGTTGGATCAGAAAAACTTTCGGAAGTGCGGAAGGTGCAGGAAAAAAATTTGTTCTCATGAAATTTGTCGCTCTTTTGAAAAAAAATCCTCTTGAATGTTTCGGAGCATTTTTCAGAGATTGTGCAAAATTTTTAGGTTACAGATTGGGACTTATTGAAAAAATCCTGCCGAAAAATATTTGCAAAATGTTTTCAATGACTAAAAATTTTTGGTAAGATTAAAATAAATTTTGAGAAAAATTTTTTGAGGAGGGGGAATTTTTCATGAAAGTAAGAAAAGCCGTTATCCCTGCGGCAGGACTCGGCACAAGATTTTTGCCCGCGACGAAAGCTCAGCCGAAAGAAATGTTACCTATAGTCGATAAACCGACAATTCAATACATAATTGAAGAGGCGGCGGCGGCAGGCGTTGAAGATATTATCATAGTTACGGGACGTTCAAAGCGTTCGATTGAAGATCATTTTGACCGCTCCATTGAATTGGAACTCGAACTGGAAAAAGACGGAAAAACAGAACTTCTTGAAATGGTAAAATCAATTTCAGAAATTGCCAACATTCATTTTATCAGACAAAAACAACCGCTGGGATTAGGTCATGCGGTTTTGACTGCAAGTCATTTTATCGGTAATGAACCTTTTGCGGTTTTGCTTGGTGATGACGTTGTTATATCAAAAAAGCCCGTTCTTCAACAGATGATTGAAGTTTTTAACGAATACAAAACTTCAATTCTGGGTGTTCAAAAAGTTTCTGATGAAGATGTTTGCAAGTACGGCATAGTGGACGGAAAACAAATTGACAATGATGTCTATAAAGTTCGTGATTTAATTGAAAAACCAAAACTTGAAGAAGCTCCATCAAATATTGCTGTTCTGGGTCGATATATTTTAACACCGACAATTTTTTCATATCTTGAAAATCAGACTCCCGGTGTAGGCGGTGAAATTCAACTGACCGACTCTTTAAAAAGTCTTGCTCATGATGAGGCAATGTACTCATATATTTTCAAGGGAAAAAGATACGATGTAGGAAGTAAAATCGGTTTTCTTGAAGCAAATATTGAAGTTGCTTTGAGAGATGCCGAAGTTTCAGAGAGTTTGAAAAATTATTTGAATACTCTTCATGAAAATATGGATCAAATGCTGGCTTACGATTAGAAATATTTAGTTTCTCGAAAAAAAGGAAGTGAATTTTTATGCCGATGGACGCGGGTGCAATAGGTATTCGTCCGGTAACGCAACAACGACCTACAGGCGGAGTTGACAGCGTACAGCGGAGAGATGACGGCAGTTCTCAAGGCGGAGGATTTCGACCGCAGACTAATGTTGCTCTGAAAACTGCCATTGAAGATTTATCAAACGCCCTGTCAAAAATTTCTTCTCAAGAAAAATTCGGTATAGGAAAAATGCCGCAGGAAGTCGGCGAAATTGTAAAAAATATTCTTCAGCAGTCTTTTTCTATGGAAGAAACGTTGACGCAGGGAATTGGCTCGACGATTGAAAGCCAAAGATTTTCGATGGAACAGCTTACGCTTTTTTCCAGAATGTTATTACAGATTGGAGCTCTTGCCGATAAAGGTTTTTCAATGCAGTTGAGCGACGAAACTCAACTTATTTTGTCAAAATTCAAAGATTTACTCGTCACGCAGGAAGGCGGAAATTCTCTTGAACCTGTCTTGCTGTCAAAAGCGGCGTTTGAACTTATTGACTCAAAAACAGCCGAACAACTCCCGCAGGCAGTCTACGAAATTCTTTCACAACTTACACGGAGTTCGACAGCGACTCCTGTAAATCAGTCTGAACAATCTGACGGTATGCAATTTTTAAAACAGCTTATACAATATTTTATGCCCCGCCCTTCGACTTCAGAAACTGCACCGAAAGGACAGTTACAACAAAAAACACCACAGCAACAAAATCAAAATCCTACACAGCAGAATCAAGCACAAAGTCAACAGCCGAAATCAAATGCTCCGCAACAATGGCAACAGGCAATGCGTCAATCAGCTACACAGCAATTTTTGCAGTCAATGTTCAGACAGCTTGGCGGAAATAAATTTTCAAACGTCACGCAGAATCAGCAAGCAGGACAACCACAGCAAAATAATTTTCAAAATCAGCAAATAGGACAATCTCAGCAAAATAATTTTCAAAATCAGCAAATAGGACAACCGCAACAAAATAATTTCCAAAGTCAACAAACAGGACAACCGCAACAAAATAATTTCCAGAATCAACAGACAGGACAACCGCAACAAAATAATTTTCAAAATCAGCAAATAGGACAACCGCAACAAAATAATTTTACGAATCAACAGACAGGACAACCTCAACAAAATAATTTTCCGAACCAGCGAACTGGACAACCGCAACAAAATAATTTCCAAAGTCAGCAGACAGGACAACCTCAACAAAACAATTTCCAGAATCAGCAGACAGGGCAACCGCAACAAAATAATTTCCAAAGTCAGCAGACAGGACAACCTCAACAAAACAATTTCCAGAATCAACAGACTTCACAGTCCGCAAAAAATCCGAATCAAAGAATTCAAAACTTCGACGAAGATTTTTTGAATCAACAACAGGAAATTAAAGAGCAGATGATTGCGGCGAAAAGTTTAATGCTTAAACAGCCCATTCAAAATGATTCGCAAACCATGGACGCGATGAAAAATCTTGCAAAATTTTTCATGCACCGCCCTGAAACTTCTGCACGAGATGCGGCGACTTTACAAAATTTTGTAAACAATACTCAACAGATGATGCCTGAAAGTGAGGCACGTCATTTACAAAATTTGCTTCGTCTTTGTCAACAAAATGTTCCCGTAACAGTTCAGCAGGCGGCAGTTCAGCAGAATCTTCCAGACCTTCCCAGACTTTGGGCTTTTATGCAGATGTGCGAAATGGCAAGACTTACAAACCAGATGAACGCAAAGGCTTTTAAACGTGCAGGAAAAGACGTGGCAGAATTTACAAACTCAATGCGTCAGGCTATGGGCGGAGAAAATTCCACAGTTCAAAATCAAAGGTCTTTTCAAATGATGCTCCCGCTTTATATCGGAGAAAATGAACACAGCTACCCGACTTATTTGAGCGTTTACGACGAAAACGAAAAAGACAAAGAAACCGGCGAGAATAAAAAAGAAACTTGGGTCAGAATTTGCGTTTTAACTGATAATATCGGTGCGGCTGAATTAACTTTCAGAGTTTACGAAGAAAGCCAGCTTGATATGAGATTTTATTTTTCTCATCGTGATGTTGCCAGAGATTTTCGCAACTATCTTGAGGACTTAAAAAATTCTCTTCGTGAAACTTCTTTCAAAATCGGAGAAATCAGAATAGGAAGTATCGGCGAAAAAATGGAAGCAGGTTGACAACATTTTAAACAAAAAAAACAGCGGATAACTTTTTTAAAAGAAATTCGCTGTTTTTTTATTTTCTGCAAAAAATTTTATGAAATTTTATATTTTACGCCCTGCGGAGTATCTTCAAGAATAATTCCCGCGTTTTTCAATTCGTCACGAATTTTGTCGGCAGTTGCCCAATTTTTTTCTTTGCGTGCGTCCTGTCGAATCGAAATAATTATGTTCATGAGTTTTTCGACAAGTTCGGAGTCTGCGGAAGAATTTTTTTGTTCAGGAATATTTTCAAAAATGCCGATAATTTCAGCCATTTCCATGAAAACTTCCTGCACTCTCATAATTATGAAAGCGTCCGCACCTTTCGGAGAAATTTTTCCGCTCATATAATCCGCGTAATAAGAATTTATATCGCGGGAAAGTTCAAACATATAAGAAATTGCAAGAGCCGTGTTAAAATCGTCGTCCATCGCGTCATAAAAACTTGCAAGAAGTCTTTCGGCAAGTTCGACAAGTCCGCCTGCTTGTGAAACAGTTACCGCCGCAGTTTTTGCACTGGTAGTTTGTTTTACAAAATTTCCCGTTTCAATAATTTTCGCAAGTTCATTCAGATTGTCAAAAGAATTTTTCAAACGATTATAAGATGTCTGAGTTTCTTTTATTCTTTCTTCACTGAAATCAAGCGGACTGCGGTAATGAGTTTGGAGCAAGAAAAATCTGACGACTTCCGCAGGATATTTTGCAAGAATTTCTTCTACAGTGAAAAAATTTCCAGCCGACTTACTCATTTTTTCATTGTCTATAGTGATGAATCCGTTATGAAGCCAATACTGTGCAAAAGAATTTTCGTCGCCCATTGCACATTGAGATTGAGCAATTTCGTTTTCGTGGTGCGGGAAAATTAAATCACTTCCGCCGCCATGAAAATCAAATTTTTCTCCAAGATATTTTAAACTCATCGCGGAACATTCAATATGCCAACCGGGACGACCTTTGCCCCATTTGCTGTCCCAAGAAGGTTCGCCGGGTTTTGCCGACTTCCACAAAGCAAAATCCATCGGGTGATGCTTTCTGTCGTCAACTTCAACTCTTGCCCCCGCCTGCATATCCTCAACTTTCCGACCGCTGAGTTTTCCATAATTTTCATCTTTTTCAACGCTGAAATAAACATCGCCGTTTTCCAGTTTATAGGCAAAACCTTTTTCCACCAAAGTTTCAATCAAAGAAGTAATATCAGTCATAGTTTCGGAAACTTTCGGATATAAATCGGCGTGCTTGACGTTCAAAGCGTCCATCGACTTGAAATAAGAATTTATATAACGTTCGGAAATTTCTTTCCACGTTACGCCCTCACGATTTGCCGCCGCGATAATTTTGTCGTCAACGTCAGTAAAATTTTGAATGTAGCGAACTTTATAACCTCGTTTTGAAAAATATCTGCGTATTGTGTCCCAAGTTACAAAAGGTCTTGCGTTGCCGATATGAGGAGTGTTATACGGCGTGACTCCGCAGCAGTAAATACTAACTTCATCTTTTTTCAGCGGTTTAAAAATTTCTTTCGACCGCGTCATTGTGTTATAAACTTGAAGCATAAAAAAAATCGTCCCCCGTCTTTCATGATTTCCTCAGCAATTATAAGAGATTTTTTTTTATTTGCAAATGGCAATAAAAAATTCCTCCAAAAACTTTTGAAGGAACTTTTTATTTAATCACCGTTCTATTTCTTTAATTTATCTTTCAAATTAGTGGCGGAGTGGAGAGGATTTGAACCTCCGCGCCCTTGCGAGCCTAACGATTTAGCAAACCGTCCTCTTCAGCCTCTTGAGTACCACTCCAGAATACCCCTGAAAACGTTGCGTAATATATCATAATTAAATTTTTTTGTCAATATCAATATCATAAAAAATCACGGGCGTTTCATAAATTTTTAAGCGGAAATGACATCAAGGAGCAGTTTGTCATTGAGAAGACAGGATAAAAGATTTTGCCTGATACTGCGTTTGCTTTTAATCTTAATCAAATATTTTTTGTGTAAAGCAATGGCGA